>JAEUTS010000057.1 GCA_016787005.1 Bacteroidia bacterium | reverse complement strand
TCTCCGGCTCAAAACGAAGTTGATGCACTCCGGTACTCGCAAACAACTTTTGGCGGCACTGCACGATACAACGCAATGTCAGGGGCATTCGGAGCACTCGGAGCCGATTTCTCAACATTGAGCAGCAACCCTGCAGGTATAGCCATTTACAGAAAAAGTGAAATAACGTTCACGCCTTCGATGTTCGGTCAAACTACCAACTCATCTTATAACGGAAAATCAGGCAGCGACGGCCGGTTCAATTTCAACTTCGGTAATGCGGGGCTGGTTGGAACTGTGGATACACGAAGAAATGAGGACCAGGTTGGCTGGATGTCGTACAATTTTGGAATCGGCTATAACAGGATGGGCAATTTCTATAACCGCATAAGTATGGAAGGCCCTAACACAGGCGGCAGCTCTTTGTCTGATCTGTATGTTAGCAATGCCAATGGCCGGTCCACTTCCGATCTCGATCAGTTTAATGAAGGGCTTGCATTTAACACTTATGTGATTGATTCGGTAAAAGGAGACAACACACACTATTTCAGTTATGTACCATTAGGGGTGCTGCAGCGTAAATCCATCGAAACTACAGGCAGCATGGGCGAAACCGTTGTAAGCTTTGGCGGAAATTACAATAACAGGTTTTATATTGGCGGCACTGTAGGCTTCCAGCGCATCAGGTATTCCGAGGAGTCTAACTACTCTGAATCTTCTTTAGAAAACGATACCATTTCCGGGTTCAAATCTTTTACACTCAATCAGCAATTAACTACGCGCGGAACAGGTGTAAATATAAAACTTGGTATGATATACAGGATAACGGATTGGATGCGCATAGGTGCAGCATTCCATAGCCCTACAGCATTCAGCATGCATGATGAATATGTAAATAAAATGACAACGGATTTTGCAGCGACTAAAAACAACTCCGCTAACACTTACGATGCGACTTCGCCAAGCGGCACATTTGATTACACTCTTGTTGCCCCTCCAAGAGTTATAGGCAGTGTAGGATTTATCATCGCCAAACGCGGCCTGATAGGTATAGATGTTGAATCTGTTGATTACACATACGCGAGGTTAAGTTCGTCCGGCGCCAGTTTTTCGGACGCGAACGAGCAAATACGTAAAAAATATTCATCAGCAAGCAATGTCAGGGTGGGCGGTGAGCTTAAGCTATCCGATCCATTTACGGTAAGAGCAGGCTTCGCCATGTATGCCAGCCCATATAAAAGTGGTGTTAACACCGATGCCAGCCGAATAAGCTACAGCGCCGGATTTGGTTTCAGGGAAAAAAGCCTTTTCATCGACCTGGCCTATGTACATACTCAATACAAGGAAGATTATTTCTTTTATGATCCAACCTACACGAATTTAAGTGCCGCACACAACAGCTTCAGCACATCGAGTTTTTTAATGACAGTTGGTGTTAAGTTTTAACCCAACTTATGCAATAGAAGGCGAAGAATGAGCCGTACTATTTGCATTAGTTGGGTTTATCCCGAATTAGAAAATCACCATTTTGGCGAAACAAAGTGCAGCCCAAATGGTTGATTTTCTTAATCGCTAAGCATTAGATTTTTTTCTAATGCTTAGTTTAGGTTTAATTGCAATTGGTTAACCTGGTTTTAGTAAAACAAACGGGGCTGTAAAATTTACAGCCCCGTTTGTTTTTAGTATTAAAGTGAATTATTACACTTTCGCCTTTGCTCTTTTTGCTTTAGGTTTTTCAGTTTCAACAACTGGTATCCTTTCAATTCCATCGAGGGTAGGATCAACTAAAATACGGCCGCAATGTTCACAAACAATAATCTTTTTGTGCATACGTATATCAAGCTGGCGTTGAGGCGGAATCTTGTTAAAACAACCTCCGCACGCATCACGCTGAACAGTTACTACGGCAAGTCCGTTACGCGCGTTTGAACGTATACGGTGATAAGCATTCAGCAAACGATCTTCGATCTTATCCTGTGCTGCTTTTGACTTTTTCAGAAGTGCGTCTTCTTCTTTTTGAGTTTCAGCTATAATAGTATCCAGCTCATCTTTCTTTGTTTTCAGATCTTTCTTTCTGCCCTTCAGTTCCTCTGCAGAACCTTCGATCAGCTCATTCTTAGCCTGAATATTCGCTTTGGCTTCTTTTATTTTTTTCTCAGAAAGCTGAATCTCCAGGTTCTGGTATTCGATCTCTTTGCTTAACGAATCGTACTCCCGGTTATTACGAACCTTATTTTGCTGCGCCTCATATTTTTTGATGGCTGCAGCAGAATCCTTCATCGCATTCTTCTTGTCTGTGATAAATGTTTCAAGATTCTCTATTTCTTCCTTTAAATTATTAACACGGGTCTCCATGCCTGTTACAGCATCTTCCAGGTCTCTAACCTCAAGAGGTAACTCACCCCTGATAATCTTTATCTTATCGATCTGAGAGTCGACCTGTTGCAATTCAAATAATGCTTTTAATTTTTCTTCTGTGGAAATGTCCGCCTTTTCGTCAGCCTTTGATTTAACCATTTTAAATATAGTTTATGGGATTTGTGTTGATTTTTGATAAATGGACTGCGAATATAGGAAATTTTTTGGTCAATAGGTCGTAAAATAACTGCTTGGTAAATTGTTCGCTTTCATAGTGCCCAATATCCGCTATAACTATCTTATTTTCAGCATCAAAGAACTGGTGGTACTTAAGGTCGGAAGTCACAAAAACTTCGGCTCCGGCCCCTATCGCGTCAGACAGCAAGAAACTTCCGCTGCCTCCACAAACAGCTACCTTTTTAACTTTTTTGCCCGTTGGCCGGGTATACCGTACACATTCTGTTTGCATTACTCCTTTTAAACGTTTTAAAAAAGCAATCTCGTCCTCTGCATTTGCCAACTCACCTACCATACCCGAACCAACGCGATTATGACCATTGGCTAAGGACACCAAATCATACGCAACCTCTTCATACGGATGAGCCTTTAGCAAAGCGGAAACAATAGCACTTTCACGTTCGATTGTGTAAATGGTTTCTATTTTCAGCTCCTTCTCGGTGTGCTGTTTGCCTTTTTCTCCTATATGCGGATAGGCTCCATCACCCGCACGGAATGTGCCAAACCCTTCTGTATTAAAACTGCATTCGTCGTAATTACCAATGTGTCCCGCACCCGCCTCGAATAAAGCCTGCCTCACCTGCTCTGCCTTATCAACGGGGCAAAAGGTAATCAGCTTACGCAGGTGGCCGGGCCTGGGTAAAAGTATTCGTGTGTTTGAAAGTCCAAGCTTACCTGCTATCTGGGCGTTAACTCCCGTATGCACATTATCCAAATTAGTGTGCGCGGCATATATCGCGATGTCGTTTTTGATGGCTTTGATCATAACACGCTCCACATAATTTTTGCCCGTTATTTTTTTAAGACCGGAAAATAGGATCGGGTGATGAGCGATAATTAAATTACAACCTGAGGCAATGGCTTCATCCAGAACTTCCTCCGTGCAATCGAGTGTCACCAGCGCAGCTTTTGCTTCAGCATAACTATCGCCGCATAACAAGCCTGAATTATCGTACGATTCCTGGTAAGCTAATGGAGCCATCGATTCTATATGAGCTACTATTTCTTTGATCTTCATTTTATACAGGTTTATTTAGATTCAACAGGCATGAATGTCAAAAATAATCTTTCTGCGCTAATCTGCGAAATTCGATATACATTAACAACAATATATCCGGCTCACCATTTTGATTGTCACTGCTCTGATTAATGTTAAAATTATCTTTACACCCTGTGGTTAATTTTTTTATTTTTATAGATAAACTCTGAATAATATTTATGAAACAGCTGCGTCTTTTATTACTCCCTGTTTCATTTATTTACGGATGCATAGTAGCTATCCGAAACTTCCTGTATAACACAGGGATACTCCCTTCTAAAAAATTCAAAATACCCGTAATAAGTGTTGGCAACCTCACCGTTGGCGGCACAGGCAAAACACCGCAGATCGAATATCTCATACGGCTGCTGAATGAGAAATATCCTGTAGCTACACTCAGCCGGGGTTATGCACGAAGCACGTCGGGTTTTATTTATGTGAATTCAAATTCTACATCCACAGAAGTAGGCGACGAACCACGTCAGTTCAAGCTCAAATTTCCGGACGTTACAGTGGCTGTTGATGCCAACCGCGTGCACGGAATAAAAAAATTATTGCAGGATCATAAGGAACTAAGGGTAATTTTACTTGACGATGCTTTCCAGCACAGGGCTGTCAAACCCTCTGTTTCCATACTGCTCACCGATCACAGTAAATTATTTTACAAAGATGAAGTTTTGCCGTCCGGCACATTGCGGGAATATAAAAGCGGGGCTAAACGGGCTGATATTATTATTGTTACCAAATGTCCCGCTTCCTTATCACCCATCGAAAAACGCTGCCTTACCAGTGATATCAACCCGCAAGCTTATCAGCAGGTTTATTTTACTACTATTTCTTATGGCGAATTGATCCCGGTCACACAGCAAAAGGTCCCGGAAATAAATGCTGAAACACATATTATACTACTTACCGGTATTGTAAATGCGCAGCCTTTAATAAAACACCTTTCCGCTAAAACTGTTCACATAACGCATATCCCCTACCCCGACCACCATGAATACAGTATTGTTGAACTGGTAAACCTGAAACAAAAATTCGAAAACATTACATCTGCAAATAAGATCATCATCACCACCGAAAAGGATGCCATGCGCATTGATAAAGCGGGCCTCCTCGAAGTGGTGCAGCAGTTACCGCTGTTTTATATACCAATTGAAACGGTTTTTTTATTTGACGAAGGCGAAGCTTTTAATAAACAAATACGTGAGTATGTTAAATGAGATCATCAGCTCGGCAGAGTTCATAAAAAGCAAAGTACACTTTAAGCCGCAGTATGGCATAATACTTGGCACCGGGCTTGGCGGACTTGTAAAAGAAATTGAAATTAAACATGAGCTGGAATACAAAGACATTCCAAACTTCCCGTTATCTACTGTAAAAGGGCATTCCGGCAAACTTATCTTCGGTTTGCTCGGCGGAAAAAATGTGGTGGCCATGCAGGGTCGCTTTCACTATTATGAAGGTTATTCTATGCAACAGGTGGTTTTCCCTGTGCGCGTTATGAAATTTTTAGGTATCGAACGTTTGTTTATATCTAACGCCGCGGGTGGTGTAAATCCCGGTTTTTCTATAGGCGACCTGATGATTTTGAAAGATCACATTAACTTTTTTACGGCTCACCCTTTAGTTGGAAAAAATGATTCAGAACTTGGTCCCCGTTTTCCCGATATGAGTGAAGCTTACGACAAAAAGATGATTGAGAAAGCACAACAGATCGCTGCTGATAATAAAATAAAAGTTCAAACAGGAGTTTACCTTGGCATATCAGGTCCTACATTTGAAACACCTGCCGAATATAAATTTATCCGTACCATTGGTGCCGATGCTGTGGGCATGAGCACAGTACCAGAGGTAATTGCCGCACGACATATGAATATCCCGTGCTTTGCCATCTCCATCATAACCGACCTTGGAATTGAAAACAAAATCGTGGAGTTAACGCACGAAGATGTGCTGCGTGAAGCGGCTGTGGCTGAACCGAAAATGAGTTTGATCATCAGGTTGTTGGTTGAGGGCTGTTAGTTGTCTGGCTTAAAACACTAAACAAGTACCAGCCCACAACTGACAACTGACAACCAATAACCGGCCAACTACTTCCCCATCACTTTCAATAACACCTGCTCGATACGATTATTGCTAACTGAAACGATCTTAAAGACAAAATTATCTATGGCTATTTCTTCATTCATCTTCGGAATACTTTGGTGATGATGAATGATCAGTCCGCTCAGCGTTTCAAAATCCTTGTATGAAGGTAAATTGAGTTTATACTTTTCATTCAGGTAATCAATCTCAAGACGGCCTGAGAATAAATATTCGTCTTCATTTATTTTTTTCTCAACCATCTCCTCTTTATCATGTTCATCTTCTATCTCACCAAAAATCTCTTCCATAACATCTTCCATGGTTAACATACCGGAAGTACCTCCAAATTCATCCACTACAATGGCTATGCTCTTGTGCTGTTGTATAAACAAGGTAAGTACTTCGCTGGCCGGCATTGATTCAGGAACAATACTTACAGGCAATAATATCCTTCGTATTGACACCGGTTTCTGGAACAACTCGTGCGAATGTACATACCCGATTATGTTATCAATATTTTTTTCATAGATCAGTATTTTCGAAAGGCGGGTTTGCAGGAACAATTCACGGAGACGCAGCACACTATCGTTCACTTCAATCGCAACAATCTCGGTACGCGGCACCATACATTGACGGGCCTTAACATTGGCAAATCCCAGAGCATTCCTGAATATTTTTATTTCATGCTCAACTTCCTGTTTTTTGTCGGATTTTGTTCCCTCCCGCACATAATTATCCAGGTCAATCCGGCCAAAGGCCAGCTTTTCCTTTTCCACATTCACCTTGAATATTTTTTTTAAAATAAACTCGCTTAACTCAATGGTGATATATACCACAGGGTATAAAAGCCAGTATACGACCCAAAGCGGAATGGCAAAAAACTCAAGTATAAGATTAGGATTTATACGAAATACATTTTTGGGTAAAAATTCGGCTGTTACCAGGATGAACATTGTGGAAATAAAAGTCTGAAGAAGCAATATGCCTATGCGGGAATTAACGTACTGACCGATGTATGGATCAAGCACTTCCTCCATGTAAATTCCGAAGACTACAATGGCAATATTATTACCCAACAACATGGTACCTAAAAAGCGGGCAGGGAATTTATTGAAATAGGAAAGTATCCCGGCAAACCAACTCCCCTGTTTACTTTCCAGCTCTATGCGCAGTTTATTTGATGTAATAAAAGCGATCTCCAGGCCTGAAAAAAAGGCGGATGCGATAAGTGTAAGTATTATGATGAACGATGCTTCCAAATCTATTTATACAAACCTGCCTGATTTTTATGAATTATGCAAGAGCTTTGGCCCATATATTCCAACAAACGGCTTTTTGTTATTGTAAAAATACAAGTAATTAATTTGTTTTGCATTGTATTTGCGGGTCTCATTGCTATTTTTGTTTTTAGCTTTATTTCCGGAAGAACAATCTCTTAAAACAACAATATGGAGACCAAAAAATTATTACTCCAATATAT
>JAEUTS010000029.1 GCA_016787005.1 Bacteroidia bacterium | reverse complement strand
TGTAACCGCTTTTGAAATTTCAACGATCGATTTAAAATCGCCGGGGCTTGAAATAGGAAATCCAGCTTCAATGATATCGACACCAAGCTCTTCAAGGGCTTTTGCCACTTCAATTTTTTCGGCCGTATTAAGCTGGCAGCCGGGAACCTGTTCTCCATCCCGCAGGGTGGTATCGAAAATGTGGACTTTATTTTTATCGCTCATAGTTTTCAGATTAAAGGAATGAAAATCATATTATATATGAGTAATAAAGGTACTTCCGCCCCTTGCCTGCGACAAATTAAAAAAATACATATATACGGCGTTCAAGTGTTATGTATGTGTAAAAAAGCTTAAATTAGAGACATTATAAGTATTTTAACTACGATGTCCAAACCCAGTTCAGACTATCTTTTTCAGCTTGTTAAATCGCTATCCAAGAGCGAGAAACGTTCTTTTAAGCTGTATGCTTCGCGGATAAACAGCAGGGAAGAAAAAAAGCACCTGCTTCTTTTCGACCTGCTTGATAAGCAGAAAATTTATGACGAAGTACAGGTACTAAAAAAGGAGAAGACGTTGAATCCGGCGCAGCTTTCGAATATGAAGGCTCACCTTTATCAGCAAATACTGCAGGTGCTGAAACTATCGAATTCAGGACAGGTTATAGATATGCAGATCCGCGACATGATCGATTATGCCCAACTGCTTTTCAATAAATGTCTTTATAAGCAGTGTGTAAAGATGATTGATAAAGCGAAGAAGATCGCCATTCAAAGTGACCGTTCTATATTATTAATGGACCTGCTGGAGCTGGAAAAAAATGTGGTGAGCCAGACTATTGAGAGCAACAATGTGAACCGTGTGAATGGAATTGTAGACGAAACGGAACATGTAGCGGAGAGTATTAAGAACATTAATATTTTTTCTAACCTGAGCATTAAACTGAATTCTTATTATTCCAACATGGGCTTTATACGGAATAAGAAGGATTTTGATGATGTGCAGAATTTTTTTAATTCGAGCCTGCCGGCATATAAAGAAGAAAAACTCTCATTTCACGAAAAGCTGTATCTCTATTTTTCTTATGTGGGATATTATTTTTTCATACAGGATTTTACAAGCGGTTATCGGTATGCAAAAAAGTGGGTGCGCTTGTTTGATGAGAATCCGGAAATGATCGTACCCAAGCTGGAGATGTATATTAAAGGAATCAACAACATGATGGTGGCACAATTTAAACTCCTTAATTACCGGGAGTTTGCGGAGACGAACAAAAAATTACAGGCCATCCCCGCTATTCCCGGAATTAAAATTACCGATCATGTGCGCATGATACTTTTTAAATATTCGTATGTGAATGCGATCAACCTGTATTATATGCGCGGTGATTTCAAAGGTGGGATTTCGCTTGTATCAGACCTGGAAGAAGGGCTTGAAAAATTCGTGTCCAGGCTAAATAAACATTCACTCATAATTTTTTATTACAAGATCGCCTGCCTTTATTTCGGGAATGATAATTACAAAAAGGCTTTAGTATGGCTGAATAAGATCATCAATAGTAAGGACGTGGATCTCCGGCAGGATATCCATTCTTTTTCGAGGATATTGAATCTTATTTGCCATTATGAATTAGGGCATGCGGAATTGGTTGAATACCAGCTCAAATCTACATACCGTTTTCTTTTAAAGAGAGGTAACCTCGGGAAGTTCCAGAAGATAATCCTGGGTTTTATGAAAAAACTTACACATAACACCGCCAATGAACGGGCGCTGATCATGGCATTCAGAAATTTGAAAAGAGAATTACTGCCTCTTGTAGACAGTCCTTACGACAAGAAAGCCTTTATTTACTTTGATATTATTTCCTGGTTGGAAAGTAAAATTGAAAAAAGGCCTGTGCAGGAAATCATCAGGGAAAAGGTGAAGAATATTACCAAGGAGAAGTGAGTAAACTCAAAAACTCTGACAGGATTCCGAACCCTGTCAGAGTTAGGCCTAACATAAACTATAACCGCAGCTCTTACACTTCAGGCAGCCTTCCTCATATATTAATCCATCAGAATCACTGCAAGATGGACATTTACGATCTGCAGGAGCAGCGCCATCTTTCACATAGCGTTTTAACGCACGTGTTACACCGCTTTTCCAAGTGTTAATATTATCGCTGTATAATTTCAAATTTTCTACAAGATCAATGACTTGTGTCAACGGCATTCCATGACGCAATACGCCGGATATTAATTTTGCATAATTCCAGTATTCCTGGTTAAATGCGCGCGACAGGCTCTCAACGGTTTTTTCCTGTCCGTTCGCATCAATATAAGTGAAGTCGTATCTTGAAACTAAACCCATTTTATTTTTTACGACTCTGCCTTTTTCAATGTTTGGAGGAATAAAAAACTGGCCATCTTCTTTTCCTGTAAATATTTCGTAAGGCTTTTCATTCATCAGGCCAACTACTGCAACCCATTTTTCATCGAAATTTGTAAAGCGTACTACTTCCGCTTCTAATGTTGGAGGACGTGTTGGTTCCGTGTTCAAGGTTCTATGTTCAAGGTTTTTCTCGTTGCTTACTAAAACCCCCGTTCTCGCACCATCTCTATAAACAGTAATTCCTTTAAGTCCGCGCTTCCATGCTTCCAGGTAAATTGTTCCGACCTGTGCTACGCTTACATTTGAAGGCAGATTGATAGTTGAACTGATAGAATGTGTAACATATTTTTGCACTACGGCCTGCAATTCGATACGTTTTAGCCAGTCGATCTCAGGCGCTGTTGAGCCATGGTAGGGACTTTTAGCAATATCCGTTTGTCCTGTTATTTCCATCCATTGTTTTACTCTTGGATGATAGACGTTGAATTCCTGCCATGCATCACCAAGTTGATCAACAAAATCAACTTTGGCATTTTTATCATTTGTATTTATTTTTCTGCGGCGTTTGTAGGATAGCATATAAACAGGTTCTATTCCCGAAGAAGTTTGTGTAAGAATACTTAAGCTCCCGGTTGGTGCTACAGTGCTGATGGAAATATTCCGGCGTCCGTATTTCATCATGCGCTTATACACATGTGGCAATTCTTTTTTCAACATCTGTACAAATTCCGACTTATTTTCAATGCGTGGATCAAATACTTTAAACTTGCCGCGTTCAATCGCTAAGTCAATGGAGCTCTCAAACTCAGCTTCGCATTTGGTCTTCATGATCTTCTCTACTTCGATCAACGCTTTTTTCGAATCGAAGGCATGTCCCAATGCCGCCATTGCATCGCCCAGCGCGGTAAAGCCGAGGCCTGTTCTGCGGCCTTTTTTGCCTGTATCATAGAGCAGTTTCCAGGTTTGTAATTCTATTTGTTTGATGTACGTTGGTTCCGGATCACTTTCTGTTTTTTTCAGTATGCGTTCAATGGCTTCCAGTTCGAGATCAACAAGATCGTCCATCAACCGTTGGGCTTCATAAACCACTTCAAAAAATTTTTCATAATTAAATTTTGCCAGTGAGGTGAAAGGCTGTTCAATGAAGCTATATAAATTGATCGCAATCAGGCGGCAACTGTCACCGCCCTGCATAGCAATTTCAGAACAAGGGTTGGTTGAAACATTTTCATATCCCGGATAAACAGAGGAGGTAGAATAATTATGTTGTTTATCCCAGAAAATAAGTCCCGGTTCAGCGGTATTATGAGCGCAACGCACAATGGTTTGCCACAGATCACGGGCCTTCACCGTCTTTTTTATTTTTGGCTGCATTGAATCAACCGGCCAACGGAGGGCAAAAGTGCTATCCTTGTCTATTGCCTGCATAAACTCATCCGACAAGCGGACAGAAATATTTGCCCCAGTGATTTTTGCAAGGTCTTGTTTTACGGTTACAAATTTTTCTATATCGGGATGGGCGATATCCATTGTAATCATTAATGCTCCCCTGCGGCCTTTCTGGGCTACTTCACGTGTAGTATTAGAGTATCGTTCCATAAATGAAACGGCGCCCGATGTAGTACGTGCCGCATTGGATACAGGATTTCCTTCAGGGCGAAGCGATGAAATATCTATTCCAACACCGCATCGCCTCTTAAATAATTGAGCTAATTGCTGATCGGTATACAATATACCGCCATACGAATCAAATATTTTCGGCAACACTACACAGTTGGAATATGACGCAATTACATTTTTGTTGCCAAGCGAGGCCATAACACTGCCTTGCGGGACGATATATTTAAATGCTTCAAAGTATCCGAAGATGCGCTCTTTGGTTAGCGGGGTTCTTTTTTGTCCGTATGACGAAAGATTTTTTTTACTGATTTTTTTCGGGGTGAACTTTTTTTCAATCCGGGCGAACTCGTGTGCCATGCGCATGTGCATATCACCGGGGGTTAGTTCTAAAAGTTCGCCTTTTTCGTTCCGGCTTGCATATTTATTTATCCATGTGGTTGCCGCCAGTTCATCCCCGTTAAAATAGGTCAGGCACTCTTTTAAGGCAACATTATAAGGATATATTTTATTACGTGAATGTTTCTTTTTCATCATCAGCTATTTACCGTAAATTTAGCAAATTGAATTTTGTCAATATAAATGGAGTATGCAAATGGTCTTTTGATTATTAATTTGACCGAACACAACCTAATTGAGACGGACCTATTAATATAATTCAGAATAATGATTTAAACCCCATATTATTTAAAATATTATACTAACATCTACGTCTGTTAAATTATGCACGCTTCCCCTTCTACTGTTATTTTCAGGATAATCTTGGTAATGTTGGTTTTGGTTGCCATTGATTTTTATGCTTTCCGAAGTATAAAAACGGGGTATTCTGATATACAATCAGAGCGAGCAAAGCTAGTGGTCAATTGGGTTTACTGGGGGATCAACATATTATTTCTGCTTTTAACCACGTATGGTTTGTTTGTATTTAACCGCTTTACCGGGCCACGAGGCGGATTGTTTGTACTTATTATGACGATGTTTGTCTTACTTTACATCCCTAAACTTGTACTGATCACATTTTTGCTTATTGAAGATGTTGGCCGACTTTTTCGTGCAGGAGGCGTCGGTGTGGGTAAAATGGTTTCTGATAGTTTCGCGGACACACCTTATTTTGAAGGAAGAAGAAAGTTTTTAAGTCAATTTGCATTGGTATTGGCAAGTATTCCGTTCGTTTCAATTTTATATGGTGTTACTAAGGGGAAGTATAATTATAAAGTACATCGTGTTTCGTTAAAGTTCAAAGATCTGCCCGATGCTTTTGACGGACTTACCATTACGCAAATCTCTGATATACATTCCGGTAGTTTTGATGATGAAGCTGCGGTAAGGCATGGCATTAACCTGATAAATGAACAAAAGTCGGATCTCCTTTTCTTTACCGGGGACTTGGTGAATAACCTTGCAAGCGAAATGGAGCCATGGACTCCTTTATTCAAGAAACTGAATGCTCCAATGGGAATGTTTTCCATTTTCGGCAACCACGATTATGGTGATTATGTCAGCTGGGAATCGGAAGGAGCAAAACAAGAAAATATTTTTCACCTGAAGGAAATTCACAAGGAACTGGGGTTTAAATTGTTGCTGAATGAAAATGTGAATATTGAAAAAGGAGGCCAGAAAATTTCCCTCATCGGTATTGAAAACTGGGGATCAGGAGGGTTTGCAAAGTATGGCGATCTGGAAA
>JAEUTS010000067.1 GCA_016787005.1 Bacteroidia bacterium | reverse complement strand
AGGTTATGGCGTTTGGTATGTTTTTTTTTATGTTCACGAATATTTTTTTTACCATTTCCCTTCTCCAAAATGGAGAAGGTGTCTCGGCTGAGCCGAGACGGATGAGGTGTACAAACTTACTGAACATTTTTTGATTTGTGTAGGGAAGGGATGAGTGAAAGGGTCGGGGGACGAGTGATAATTATTTTCTCCCGCCTCCCTTCACTCGTCCCTCGTCTCACCTCCCTCGTCCCCTTTTTATTCTTAGTTTTGCCTAACCTCAACTGAATAAACCTTGGAGATCCTCCTGACTTTATCGTACTCGTTTTTATTTATTTGGCTGATTAAACGTTTGCATTTTTTCCAGATTGATGGAATTCCGCGCCTTTGGCTCATAGCTGTATTTGTATTAAAAGTGCTTTCCGGAGTATTTTTTTGGTATATCTATACGTACTATTACCCGGTACGCAGCGACGCCGATATATATAAGTATTTTGACGACAGTAAGATCATGTTCGATGCCTTGCGTCAGCATCCCTCTGATTTTTTTAAAATGTTGTTGGGATTTGATGGCGCACCTTATTTATACGAAGAGTATTATTCCAAAATGCAACTGTGGTCGCCGCGTTTTAAACATGTGGTAAATCTTGAGAACCATACCATGATCAGGGTGAGTGTTTTGTTTCGTTTGTTTTCAATGGGTTTTTACCAGGTGCACAATGTGTTTATCAATGCACTTTCTTTTGCCGGGCTTGTTGCTTTGTATAAAGCATTTGTTGGTTATGTAAATGGCAAAAACAAGCTCTTGTTCATCGCTGTTTTCCTTGTACCTACAGTTCTTTTTTGGGGCTCGGGTGTGATACGCGAAAGTTTTATTTTATTCGCGATGGGCTTTACTATATATTATTGGAACAAATTAATAGTTGAATATAGGAGTGTGAAAAATATTACCGGCGTAATTGTGTTTGTCCTGTTATTGTTTGCCATAAAAATAACGTTGTGCGTATTAATTATATTGGGATTCATAGCCTGGTATTTAAGTCTACATAAACAACGTTGGCCGGTTGCAATGAATTTTGTGCTGCTTACATTTTTTGGATTTTTCGCAGTTGCGGCGCTTGCCAAACTAACGTCCCATAATTACTTCAATACGTATGTAACAAAACAAATTGATTTTATAAACACTTCAAACGGAGGCCTGTATTTGCTCAACAACAATAAAATGATCTACGTTCCTTACAATAAGCGGGAGAAATTGCTTGAGCAGGTGGGCGACTCAATATATAAGGTGCGCCCGGGTTCGGATTATTATTACTACAACATGCCTAATTCGGCGGATACAAATTATGTGTACAATTCAGCCGACACGCTTACCTATAAATTGTTTTCAGCTACTGTACCGGCGAAAAGTACGATCAGGATACCTTTGTTAACGGCTAGTCCATGGAGTTTTATCAAAAATGCGCCAACGGCATTTATCAATGTTTTCGCAAGGCCTTCTGTTTTTGAAAGTGCCGATCCTTTTACACTTATTGCCGCTGTCGAGAATGAGACAGTGATGCTCCTGCTTATAATTGCATTGATGTTTGTTAATCGTTCTGCTATTAGCCTGCCCGTTTTATGGTTTTGTTTGTTTTTGGTAACAGGTTTTTATGTGATGATCGGGTGGGTAACACCAACACTTGGCGCAATTGTCAGGTACAAGGCGGTAGTGTTTCCCTTTTTAATGATTGCGCTTGTTTTGCTGTTCGATCACAAAAAAAAAATTAAACTGCGTTAAGGTGCTTTTCAACTCTGTTCACTTTATGATCTTTTTGCCGGTAGTGTTTACACTCTACCGGCTGCTTGATAACAAATACAAGTGGATGCTGCTGTTGGCCGCCAGCTATTATTTTTATATGAGCTGGAGCATTGGGGCCGGAGCTGTGCTGCTGCTGCTCACTTCGATTAGTTTTTATACGGCCTTACAGTTGTCAAAATCAACTGAATTAAAAGCCAAAAAACGATGGCTATGGCTGGGGATAACATGCAACCTGGCTTGTCTTATCATGTTTAAGTATTCCGGATTTTTTTATTCAACCGTTTCTGGTTTAATGAATGGACAAGAAAGCGGCGCGGCGACATTATTACATAATTTATTTGTCCCGATTGGTTTGTCGTTTTATACATACCGGCTTATAGCATATATTATAGATGTATATAGGGAGAAAATGCAACCCGAACACCATTTCGGTAAGTTCGCTCTATTCGCTTCGTTTTTTCCCATCATATTATCAGGCCCCATTGAACGGTTTTCTGTGCTGAGCGCTCAATTATTCTCCCCGCAGAAATTAAATTATAACTCACTGTCTTCGGCGGTGCGTATCGCTACCTGGGGATATTTTAAAAAGATCGTAATTGCCGAACGGCTGGCGGAATTTGTAGATCCTGTTTTTTCCGTTCCTCAAAATTATTCGGGCGGGACATTGTTAATTACGGCCTTCTTTTTTGTAGTACAGTTGTATGCCGATTTTTCGGGCTACACCGATATTGTTACCGGCGTGGCTCGTTTATTTGGTATAGAGCTTTCAATTAACTGGCGCAGACCTTTACTGGCACGTTCCTTGGTTGTTTTCTGGAAACGTTATCATATTACACTTACGTCGTGGTTCCATGATTATGTGTACATGCCATTCGTGAGCAATAGCCGCTCATACGCGTTTTGGGTGCTTAATATATTTGTTGTGTTTTTAATCAGCGGTTTGTGGCACGGGGCCAATGTTACGTTCATAGTATGGGGTGCTATGCATGGGTTTGTTTACGTTATCGAAGTTTTGCTGAATAAAAAGATCAGGTTTTCAAAGCCATTTTTTATTGTCGGTTGGCTATATGTAATTGCGTTTCACACCCTTTCCTTGATCGCTTTTCGCGCCAACACTACGGCCGCTTTGGGTCTCATTTACAAAAAAATATTTGGGTTCAATTATAGCTTAAGCCAGGCTATTCATGAACTCTCAGGCATACATTCTTTTTTCCCATTAGCGCTGAGTGGGGCACTCATCGTGTTTTTATTTTTGAAGGAGTTAAATGAAGAATTCCTGTTTTCTGCCGGCTATAAACGACTTGGATCATTCGCCAGAGCCGTATTTTATGTGATTGTTTTTGTGCTCATTTTTGTTTTAGGAAAGTTTAACGCCAATGAATTCATTTACTCGCATTTTTAAATTTAAATAAACATGTCGCAATTAAATGATCGATTATATATCCAGGGGATCAGAACAAGTATGAATATTGTATTGAATTTTGAAATGTCATTTAGTGAAATTCGTTTTGCCCTGAGGTAGGTTTGGAGCTTTAGTGCTTTGGTGGCTAAAATCCAATTGCCACAAAAGCACCAAATCACTAAAGCCCACCAAAAAAATGGTTCTATAAGTTCTACATATGAAAAAAATATTTATATACCTGTTACTTGTTATCTGCCTTTCGTATGTGGCGCGTGAG
>JAEUTS010000431.1 GCA_016787005.1 Bacteroidia bacterium | reverse complement strand
ATAACACATCCGAGACAAATAACGGCATCAATATTTTTTTTACCGGCTAAATGTTGAGCTCCTAAAGTCAATTCAAAACTGCCGGGGACTGATAACAAAGTGATGTTTTTCTTTTTCGCTCCGTATTTAAGCAGTGTTTTATACGCACCCACGCAAAGAGCATTGGTAATACCTGAATTCCACTCAGAAACAACAATGCCAAACCGCATCGATTTCGCGTTTGGAATGTCAGTGTTACCCGTAAAATCAGAGAGATTTTTTTGCGATGAGGACATTTTTGAGGATAAGAGGTTAACAGTTGTCGGTTATTAGTTGTTTGTAGTAAAGCATTTGAATAAAGGGACTGAATGTGCCAACAACTGATAACCAATAACAAACAACATTACTCCCCCGCCAATGCTTTCGCGCGGGCAATGAACTTATCAATATCCTTTGCTTCAGTAGATTTTTCAAAATCAGTTTTGATACGTTCATATACTTTAATGGCATCCTTATAATTATTGAGGCTTTCATAAGCCAAGCCTGCCTTTTTAAGGTAAATGGGACTGGTGAATTTGTTTTTACTATGTTCTGCCGCTTTCAGGTAAAATGAAATACCTTCTTCCACTTTACTTAATTCAACGTAGCAATCGCCAATCGCACCTATAGCAATGGGAGCAACCATTTGATCGTCGGAGTCGAATTCTTTCAGATGCTCAATGGCTTTTTCGTATTCCCCCTTTTTTAGGTAACCAACGCCAAGGTAATATTCGGCCAGGTTGCCGGAAGGTGTAACTCCATATTGATCAACTATACCGGCAAAACCAATCGATTGACCATCGCCATTAATAGCCTGATTTAATGAATCCTTTTCAAAATAGGTTTCGGACATAAAAAGTTCTTTCTGAGCTTCTTTTTCCTGACCGGCAACATACCAGTATTTCCAGGCTACGTATATCCCAACTAAAGCAACAATTACGCCTAATATAATTGAAAGGCTCTGTTTGTTTTCTTCAATATATTGTTCGGTTTTACTGTAAGCCTCCTGAACATCAATGATAGGCTCATCTTTAGTTTCTTCTGCCATTTTTTTAATTGATTGAGGTGCAAAAATAAGCTTTTTTTGTCATTATTGTAATGTTTTGAACATTAGCGGTAAAACCGGTAAAATTCTCTAATTTTATTGGCTTATGTATCTCAAAAACATATCACTTATAAATTTTAAAAATTATGCCTCTGCCGAGCTTGATTTTTGCTCTGGCATTAACTGTTTTACGGGGGTAAATGGTGAAGGAAAAACTAATTTACTTGACGCTATACATTACCTTTCTTTTTGTAAAAGTTTTTTTAATCCAATTGATAGTCAGAATATATTACATGAAGCCCCTTTCTTTATGATTCAGGGAACTTTTGAAGTAGAAGGTACTAATGAAGAAATATATTGCGGACAAAAACGAAGCCAGAAAAAGCAATTTAAGCGTAACAAGAGCGAATATAACAGGTTGGCTGATCATATTGGTTTATTCCCGCTTGTTATGATTTCACCTGCAGATACCGATCTGATTAATGAGGGAAGTGAAAGCCGGAGAAAATTCCTGGATAGTGTTATTGCGCAATTCGACCGGGTTTACCTCGAGGACCTTATAAGTTATAACAAAATATTATCCCAGCGAAACGCTCTTTTGAAACGTTTTGCCGAAACAGGACGTTTTGTAAAGGACTCGCTCGAAGTATGGGATCTTCAGATGGTGGATTTTGCAAAACGGATCAACAAAAAAAGAAAAGGCCTGGTAGACGAATTGATACCGATATTCCAGCGATATTATGAAATGTTATCCGGAGGCAGAGAACAGGTGCAAATAATTTATCATTCGGATCTTAATTATGAGGATTTTGATGTTGTACTGAAAGCCGCCCTGGTAAAGGACAGGGCATTTCAATATTCTACTGTTGGAGTGCATAAAGATGACCTGGAATTAAAGTTGAACGGGTATCCTGTTAAAAAATATGGTTCGCAGGGACAGCAGAAATCGTATTTAATAGCAATGAAACTTGCCCAGTATGACTACATTAAGAAAATTAAAAATGTGGATCCATTATTATTGCTCGATGATATTCATGACAAGTTGGATGAAGCAAGAGTAAAGCAGCTGATGGAACTGGTTAGCAGTGAGCATTTCGGACAAATATTCATTACTGATACACATTCAGATCGTATTTCGGGTATTTTATCAGCTAATACTAAAATACCATTCAGGCAGTTTAATATAAAAGGCGGTATTGTAGAGAGCAGGTTAGAAAACATTAGCATATTAACTAATGATCAGTGACAATTGTCAAATGACCAATTATACCAATGAACAATAATCAACGTACCATAAAGCAGGCTATTGACGAGTTGCTTAAAACATATCAGCTTGATGGAAAAATGGCGGAATTAAAGCTCATTAATTCCTGGGAGAAAATAATGGGAGGGATGATCTCCAAACATACTACTGATATTTTTATAAGGAATAAATATTTATTTGTTAAGCTCGATTCGGCCGCACTAAGACAAGAGCTGTCATACGGGAAAGAAAAAATTGTTAAAATGCTTAATGATGCTGCCGGCGGTCATGTTATAGAGCAGATCGTTTTTCAGTAATGGATGAATATGAAGATAATTGAATGTCCGCGAGACGCCATGCAGGGAATAGAGCAATTTATTCCAACACAAAAAAAAGCCGA
>JAEUTS010000427.1 GCA_016787005.1 Bacteroidia bacterium | reverse complement strand
AAGGGCATCCCAGGTATAGACGTTTCCTGAGTCAACCGCTACAGTAGTCTCATTTCCGTTGCTGATAAAACCATACGATAACCCGGTAATTGTTTCCAGTAATGCTCCGTTATTAAAATCGCGAACAACCAATGTGCCGCGGTAAAAGTCATAGAATTTTTTCCCGTCCGGAGAGATCGCGAATGTAGCCTGGCTGCTGAGCATAATACCCGGGAAGGCAACGTTGTAGAAACCCTGATCAAGGTCGGTTATCTGTACAATATCACCTAAATAGGTTGAGGCGTAGAAGTAACCGTCTGATTTGTTGTAGGAAAGTCCTCTACCGTCTATTTCGATCGGATATGATTTAATGAATGTGCCACTCAGGTCGTACTTATTTATACGGCCATTGGCAGCCTTTCCTCCGTTTATGGTATAGTAATATTTCCCATCCGAAGCTATGTGCATATTATGGTTGAGGGGTTCATCATTAAATATGATGGTTGGGCGTAATCCGTTGGATTGGATAGTCGCTCCATGTGTATCGTTCTCAGCAGCTGCAAATGATCCCGATGTGTCATTTGATGTGTCAGCGATGCCGGAATTTGAATTTTGTGCCTTTGAAATAAATGTTGATACCGTGATTAATGCCAGTGCTAGTTTAAGTACTACCTGTTTCATTTTTTTTTGATGTTTTTAGGTTTTATTTATTTTGTAGCGCCCGTATTATTTTTACAAGCGGAAATAATTTTATGACACAAAATTCAACCGAAAGTCGTTCCACAGCAAAACATTATTGCCGTATAATATCATTACCAATTCAATAATTAATTAAAAAATCGTTGTTTTTTGCATTTAAAACCCATATATTTATTGCTGATTTTATTTTTAATATATTGATTATCAATTAATTGAATGTTGCCGTTTAGTCTTTGAATGTCTCTTCTGATATTGAAACATATATATCATGCCTAAGGAAACAAGTAAGGATATTTTTCACCTGATAAAATGTTTAACAAAATCCGAGAAGAGATATTTTAAAGTAAATTATTCTCAGGGGAAGGAAGGGGGCGAAAGTTTTTATGTAAAACTTTTTGATGCAATTGACCGTCAAAGGGAATACGATGAGAAAAAGATACTCGCTACTGAAGATTACATCACACATTTACCAACTTTAAAAGGCAGGCTTTATGAAGTAATATTAAAAAGCCTGGCCGAATTTCATGCCGGTAGCTCTACTGATGTTGTCATATACAGGGATCTTCATAAAGTTGAGATATTATTCAACAAGGCTCTCCACGAACAAGCACTGAAACTTTTAGGCCGTGTAAAAATTATTGCAGAGTCAAAAGAGGATTTTGTCTCCCTTTTTCGTGTTCTTGATTGGGAAAGACGTATATATATAGCATCATCTTACAGCAGCGCATTGGAGAAGAAAAACAGTGAACTTTATATTAAAGAACAGGAATACATTAAAAAGTTTTCTAATTTAAGTGAATATAAACAGCTTTGGGATAATATTACAAGGGCGTTAAAAGTTCAGGGGCTCCATTCCAGGAGCGAGGAAGAGCAAAGAAATATAACACAAATAATAGAATCTCCCTTATTAGCGAGTGAACAAAATGCATTGAGCAATAAGGCAAAGGGTCTTCATTTCAATATAATCGCATCTTATGAATTCTCAAGGATGAATTTCAGAAATGCTTTGCTGAATTTTGAAAAAAGAATTGAGGTAATTGAACATAGCCCCGGTAGTATACTCGATCATCCCCTGGTTTATATTTCGGCATTATATAATATACTGGTATGTTACCAGGGACTGTACGATGCAAAAGGTTTTTACACCATAGTCAATAAACTCAGGGATTTACCATCGAAATATCCTTCATTCAAAAATTCAACAAACATACAAATGAGGATATTCTGGCAGTCATACATGCGGGAATTGGAAATGAATATCACTTCAGGAAATTACGAAAGGGCACTTTCCCTGATCAATATTATTGATGAGGGATTAAAGCAGTATGGAGACATGATTCCCGGCGATAAAATAAGCGTTTTTTATTATTATTTTGCATTACTTCAATTCATTGCGGATAATAAAAGGAAGAGTTTGTATTGGTTGAACCGGATATTTTCAATGGGCAACAAGGCGGAAGTTATCGTTAAGGCACTTGCGCATATTCTTCTGCTTATCATACAGTATGAAAGAGGGGATGCTGACAGCCTGGAGTACACAATAAAATCGACTTACAGGTATTTATATAAATCCCGCAGGATCTATAAACTGGAAACAATTTTACTTCATTACCTGAGGAAAGAAACCCCGAACCTGAATAATCCGAAAGAGATCATAGATAGTTTCATCAGACTCAAAGTCGAGATCGAAGAAATCGTTAAGGATCCATTTGAGTTGAATGCGTTGGCGAATTTTGATTTTATATCCTGGCTGGAGAGTAAAATTGAGAATAAAAAGTTTGCTGATGTGGCCAAAGTTAAAATTCTGCAAAAAATGAATTCGGTCAAAGCCGTTCATTAAATCATAAATGCAGCATATTGCATATATTCGCATTTATAAAAGTTCGTAGATTTTCGGTGTGTATATTGATGCAATTGTATTATTTTTATCCCCTAAATTAAAGATATTATGCAAGCAAAAGTGAGTATTATCATGGGCAGCACTTCCGATATGCCGGTTATGCAGGAGGCTGCAAAAATATTGGACCAGTTTCAAATACCATTTGAGATTAACGCATTATCCGCTCACCGTGTGCCTGAACAGGTAATGGATTTTGCGAAGAATGCACATGTGCGTGGTATACGCGTAGTTATTGCAGGTGCAGGAGGTGCGGCACATTTACCGGGAGTGGTTGCTGCACTAACACCTCTACCTGTTATAGGGGTTCCGTGCCGTTCAACAATTTCACTGGATGGATGGGATTCATTGCTGTCGATCGTACAGATGCCTCCCGGCATACCTGTAGCTACTGTTGGTGTTGATGGCGGACAGAACGCCGGAATACTCGCGGTACAAATACTATCTGCCGGCGATGATAAGCTGCTCTCAGAAGTAAGTAAATTCAAGGAAAATTTAAAGACAAAAATATTAAAGGCCAACGAGGAGCTTAAGCAGCATAAGTTTAAGTTCAGGGTAGGGTAGGGATAATAGGTAGGCGGTGATCGGTGACCTGGTAATCAGTGATCGGTGATCAGTAACCGGTAATCAGTTTTGTGTTTTTTGTTGAGGTTTATACAGAATGCTTCTGTTTGAATTTTATGAGAATTCATTTTTTAATTTTTTTTACTCTCTTTACATCTCTATTCCTTCAAGCTGCGCAGTTTGCCTACCCCGTTGGAGCCCGTTCGGGCGCTTTGGGAAGTACTTCAGTTACACATTCAGATGTCTGGTCAGTCTTCAATAACCAGGCAGGTCTGGCATTTGTAAAAAATATCTCTGCCGGGGTAAATTATGAGAATAGGTTTTTGATGTCTGAGTTGAATTTAAGATCTGTTGCAGTAGCTTTACCTTTTAAAGGAACCACCACATTCGGCATTTCTGCCAGCAGTTTTGGTTATCATTTGTATTCTGAGAATAAATACGGACTTGCAATTGCAAAAGCCTTTGGAGAAAAAATTTCGGCAGGGGTGCAGGTCGATTATCTCAAAACACAAATAGCTGAAGGATATAGCAACAAAGGGATAATGACCGTTGAAATGGGTTTTATGCTTAAGCCAATGAAGGATTTCGTTTTAGCGGCTCATGTTTTTAATCCAGTACGGAGCAGGTTGAACAGCTATAATGATGAGCGCGTTGTGACTATCATGAAGATCGGGGCATCGTATCTTTTTTCAGAAAAAGTATTACTGGCTGTTGAAGTGAACAATAGTACGGATGAGCAGCCTCAGTTCAGAACAGGCCTGGAATATTTTATTCTGAAGAGCTTATTCCTGAGGATAGGTATCGGCACAAATCCATCATCAATTAGTTTTGGAGCCGGCCTTAACCTTAAACAATTTAAGATCGATTTGTCTTCATCATACCACCAGGTGTTGGGTTACACTCCGCAAATAGCTGTTATATATGTCCCGAAGCATGAGTAGGACGTGTATTATAGCATTTCTGTTTTTTTCTTACAGTTTGTTCGCGCAAACTAATGGTCCCGGTTCGGATGTTTTGTTGCAGCAGAAGATGGAGAGTATTGCAGAGAATCTCAGTACTGAAGATGTTGATCTCACTTTATTGGAAGAGAGATTAATATATTATAAGGAAAATCCATTGGATATAAATACTGCTACAGTTGAGCAATTGCAACAACTGATGATGCTAAATGATATCCAGATCAATAATCTATTGAACTATGTCGCGAAAAATGGCTTTCTGTCGGATATGCAGGAACTTCAGGCTGTTGATGGTTTTGACCTGCAAACGATACGTAGTCTGCTCCCATACATCAAAATTTCCGAAGGCTTCTCCGCCATTAACGACGCATTTAAAAAGGGGAATAGCTGGCTGCTTTTTCGTTACCAGCGTGTGCTTGAAAGTCAAAAAGGCTACGCGATTCCGATCAATGGTAATAATAACTATTATCCGGGTGCCCCCTGTAAATTATTTACACGTTATAGGTTTGACAATGCTAAGATCGCAGCAGGTTTAACTGCTGAAAAAGATCCTGGTGAGCAATTCTTCGCGGGTAAACAAAAGCAGGGCTTTGATTTTTATTCAGGGCACGTTATGGTTAAGGATGTAGGAAAATTAAAAATGCTGGCTTTGGGAGATTACCAATTGCAGCTTGGCCAGGGATTGATTGGCTGGGGTGGGTTCGCATTCAACAGGACTGCCGATGCAATAGCTGTAAAGAGGAGCCCTGTAATCATAAGGCCGCATACCTCAACAGATGAAAATTTATTTTTCAGGGGAACTGCAGGTACTGTACAATTAAAGAAAATATTTGTTACCGGTTTTGTTTCACGGAAAAAGGTGGATGCGAATGTATTGGATACCTTGAATAATGGAGAGGTTAAAACAGTAAGTTCTTTGCAAACCACAGGTGAGCACGCCACACTTTCTGAA
>JAEUTS010000356.1 GCA_016787005.1 Bacteroidia bacterium | reverse complement strand
TAATAGAAATAATTACCATTGGTGGGCTCTGCTATGACAAGATTTTCAAATACTTTGTTAGCGCTTTCAAACTGTTCATTCTCTGTCATGCGAATGGCATCAGTTAAAGTTTGGGCATTCAAAACAGAACAACAAACAATGAAATAAATAAATCCTGGAATTGTTTTCATAAGCTTTTCTAAATCAGTTTTTACAAATTTAATCTTTTGTTTCTATTTTCCCCTCCCCTGCCTACCGGCAGGCAGGCTCGGAGAAGAGTGCGCATGCCTATGCGAAAGCAGGGTAAGACTTTTAATGTATCTCAACCATCCGTGTCGGAGCAATTGATGGAACAAGTCCCATTTTTAGTATAATGCGCTGCCCCTTCTCCCCTGCCACAAATGATACAAACCCCATGCCAAGCCCTGCACGGGTCTGGCGATTTATCATATAAACATCGCGGCAAAAGGGGTAATCTTTGGTTTTTATATAGGCCTGGTAGGGCTTATAGTACTTTTCGGTGTTTCCTGCTTTACTTATACCGAGCACTTTAATCTTCTTTAAAAAACCAATAGTTGTACTATCGTCTTTGTCGCTTATCCAATTTACACTTACAACACCTATGGCGTTCTTGTTTTTATTTACATATTCGATCACTTCTGAATTGGATTTAACGGCGTAAGCATTCTTGGGTAAATGTGCTTCTTTTGAAAAATTGGCAATGTACCGCGCATTGGCGGAATTGGGGTTATCAAATATCACTTGTATCCCGCCAAAAACTGATCGTTCATTTATCTGTTTCCATGTTGTATCAATACCGGCCATTATACGCGCAATTTGTTCAAACTGAATATTTGTATCCGGATTCTCTGTATTAACTACAAATGCGATTGCGTCCTCCGCTATCTTTGTTTCAATAGGAAAAATATTCTTCGTTTCGAAACTTTTTCTCTCCTCGTCTTTCAGCGGTCTGTTGATCACCGCTACTTTGGCCGAGTCGCTCATGAGCGCTAACAGGGCACTGTCCTCAGGAAGATACTTTGCATGCACTTTAGCGTTTACATATAATGATTGAAAGGTGTGAATTTCGGTGTCAAACAACAATGTATACGATTCATCAATAACAATATTCACATCGCCTGAAGTAGGTGTATCGGTGGGCTCCTTCATGCCGGGAGGATTTATACAAGAACTAAGGCAAGTAAGAAGTAAGAAGGCAGAAGGCAGAAGGACAAGGGCGAGGATTCTCATTATGAATGGGCTTGCGGTCGATTTAATTTCCTAATGCGCTGTATGGTCAGAATGATCCGGAATCCCGCATAAATAATAAATACTATCCCCAGCAAGGTGCGGTTGTCAGAAACTATATTCAGGAACAGGGTAGAAAAAATAAGAACAATTCCAATGCAGATATAGATAGCTATCATTAAAAAACTAAAGTAAAGAAGAATCTTATTCAAGGATATAAAAATTGTGTTATCCGGAAACGGATAAGAATAACAACGACCGGGATTACTTTAAAACAAATTTAATAGGCAGGTTAAACTGAACCGACACTTCACGTCCGTTTTGTTTCCCCGATTTCCATGCCGGCATCATTTTAACCACACGCAAAGCTTCTTTTTCAAGGTTGGGTCCACCTGCTACTCCACGTAATGTTTTTACATCATTAATGTTTCCGGCCTTATCTACTACAAACGTTACATAAACTGTTCCCGATATACCATTCTCCTTTTCGATCTGCGGGTACTGCATGTTCTTATTGATGAACTTGTACATTTCAGCCATCCCTCCGGGGAATTCCGGCATTTGCTCAACAACGGTGAATACTTCCTCTGCAACCGCTTCTACAACACCTGTCCCTTTTTCGTCTGGAATTATAATGTCACCATCCGTACCTTCCTGCGTTACTGTACTTACCTGTACTTCGGTTTCCTGCGGCGGTGGCGGATCATCCACTACTTCTTCATCAACAACCACGGGCGGAGTAAACTTTACCGTTTCCATTACAGGTGGGGGTGGTGGTGGCGGCGGGGGTGGTTCTGTTTCATCAATCGGAGGAGGAGCTGTAAGATCAACCGGTGTAATATCAACCGGTACAACAACTTCCTGCGATGAATTTTTTATAAGCTCAATGATCTTAGGAGTTATAGCAATAAGTAAAATTGCTGTGCATGTAGATAAAAGCGCAAGTACCAATACCCGGTTATATTCTCTGCGGATCTGGTAGGCTCCATATTCCTTGTTCCGGCTTTCGAATACAATTTCGTTCCTTACAGAGGAAACTACATTGTCCCATTTATTAAATAATGTGCTATCGTGCTGAGCCATCTTAAATATATTTAATTAGCCGCTTTTATTAATTCCAGTTCCGCAGGCATTAAGTCAACAACCGCGTATTTACCAACCTGGGTAATATTCAATTCGTCAATCAGGTCGATCATATTTTTGTAGGTAGCCTTATCGTCCGCTTTTAGAAGAACAGTTAAGGCTGCCTTTTTACTCTTTTCATCCCTTGCCATGCGCTTATACGTAGTATCGGCAATTTCCTTCTTTTTAAATTTATCCTCTAATTTTTCTAATGCCTCGCGGGTTGGTTTGTTCTTTTCAAGTAATACTTTCCTGACCCCATCTTTAGAGAAATCTGTTTTTATTAGCGTTGTTGCAGGTTTCCCCTTTGGATTATCTTTTGGATAAAATTCATCTGTGTAATAATAAACTTTATTGTCGTCCGTCATTAAAAAAGTCAGTGCATTATTTATTTTCATGAGATCCTTTTTATCTTTTGGATCCGCCGGAAAATTAATTTCCATTGTTTTGGCTTTATTGAAAGTAGAGGTAAGTACGAAGAAAGTTAAAAGCAGGAAGGCCAAATCAACCATCGGAGTCATATCGATCCGTGTTGACATTTTTTTGGCTCTTTTCTTCTCATGTTTACCATGACCGCCGCCGCCATCGCCTGTATTTACTTCTGCCATAGGCCCCTCCTAACCTCCCCAATGGGAAGGAATAAAATTTTTCTCAGTTGCATTGAGAAAGAATTGGTTAACATTTCTACTTTCTTTATCATCTTTAACAAATACTTTAACTGTTTTTATTCAGATGCATAGAAAAAAGTAATTCCATAAATTTTTATATTTATTCTTTTTCCTCTCTCCGCCTCAGGCGGGAGACCGAGAGGGGCCTATTGCTCCTCTTCCAGATTGGTTATCAAATTAAACCTGTAAATGTCCTTTTTCTTAAATACGTCAATTACCTGTTTTACAGCCATGTAAGTAGCTCCACCATCTGCTTTTATGGCAAAACGTATTGGCTCGTATTTAAATTCGCGTCCCAATTTTTCGGCCCTGTCCTTTTCCGCTTTTGCCTGTTTTGCAGCTTCTATACGACCAAATTGTATCCAATCACCAAGCTGGTTGTTCATGGAATCGAGTGGAACTCCCGGAGATTTTACTTTTAAGCGTTCAGCATCTTCCATATTAATATATTCCCCAAGTGTTTGAATAGGCACTCCAAAACTTGTCATCCCTCCAAACCGCTTTTTTTGTTGATCGGTAAATGTTACCTTATACTGC
>JAEUTS010000044.1 GCA_016787005.1 Bacteroidia bacterium | reverse complement strand
CATCAACTCCCGTATTGCAAATAATGCGGAATCGACCATCACAACGGGTTGTTTCCCTTTCGGAGAACGTTGTCCTTTTTCCTCAGTTATGGGGGTTGCTGCGAAATCGTGTTTAAACAGATCTTCCGGTTTTGGATCTTCGGCTTTTAACGCACGTTGGTAATCCGCTTCAACCAATTGTTTTGCTTTTGCTTCAATGGTGTCCAGTTTAGGATTCTCAATTCCTGCTACCAATAACTGGTTGCGTAGTTTTGGAAAAGGATCACGTTTTGCTTGTTCTGTGAGGTCATCGCGGTACCATTCTTTACGGACACCCGATGTATGGTGGTTAAGCAAAGGAACTTTGGCATGTATCAGGAATGGTCTGCGTTCTTTACGGATTAATCCGATAACTTCACGTACAGTTTCGTAACATTTTATAAAATCAGTGCCATCAATGGTGCGTGTTTCAAGTCCTTTAAACCCTTTGGCATATTCGGTTGCATCCATTGTACGGAAATCTTCTGAGTGGGCCGATATGTCCCATTCGTTGTCCTGTATAAGATAAAGAATTGGTAATTTCTTTAAAACAGCCATTTGAAAGGCTTCAGCAACTTCTCCTTCAGTAATTGAAGCGTCACCCAAGGAGCAAACTGCAAAAGCTTTATCGTCTCCTTTATACTCGGGTATTCCGGTCTTTTCACGATACCAAATTCCCATTGCCACACCGGTTGTGGGAATAGCCTGCATACCTGTAGCGGAACTTTGGTGGGGAATTTTAGGCATATTATCCCTTCGAAGACTAGGGTGGCAGTAATAAGTTCGTCCTCCCGAGAAGGGATCATCGCGTTTTGCCAAAAGCTGAAGCATTAATTCGAATGGAGTCATTCCAATGCCCAGCAAGGTGCTGTCATCGCGGTAATAAGCGGATAAATAATCCTGTGGTTTAAGTTGCAGGCCAAGTGCCAGTTGAATGGCTTCGTGGCCACGTGAAGTAGCGTGAACATATTTGGCTGTAACTTCTTTGTTTTGCTCGAATAACTCGGTCATTGCTTTTGCCGTGCACATCAACTCAAAAGCCTTCAATAAAGTCTCCTTTTCAATTGATAATTTTGTGTCATCCTTCATAATCCCTGTTTCGGTGCCTGCCATAACCATAATTCTGGCGTATAAAGGTACTAATAACGGGTATTATTTACAATCTTAAGAGTAATGCATTGCGCTATTAGTATTTTGTTAAAAGGACATGCACAATATATTTTATCAATTGTATAAAATGCCTTAATTTGCATCCTCAAACATTGGTCTATGCCATTTTCAATAAAAAAACTTTTTCTTTTACTCTTTATACCCTTCTGTATCAATAATGCAGTTCATGGACAGGCTAAAACAACAAAGACAATAGAATTAGTCCTCAAAATAAAAAATATTGGGCTTGATCCGATCGCAAATGCATCCATTTCTGTTAATGATAAGGCCACTAATGATCTTGTCGCGGCAAATACAACTCCTCCAAACGGGACTATTACCTATACACTTGACCTTTTTCGTGAATATATTATTACGATCAGTCATAAAGATTATGTAACAAAAAAGTTGTGGGTAGATGGAAATGTTCCCGGCAAGGAAAACAACACAAAGGTTTATTTTTATTTTGAAGAAATTGTTCATCTGCTGGCTCTTTCATCTGATAAGCTGGGAGCGGAATTGATAGATAAACCTTTTGCGAAAATATATTACAATGCGCAGGTAAGAGATATAAATGTTGACAGTGATTATGATGTAATTGTTAAAAAGGAAGTAGCTGCGCTTACGCCCTCTGAAAGGGCAGGTTTGTTAGCCAAGCTTAAAGGCGGAAGCCCGGTAGCGGAGACTAAAAAAACGGGTAAGCCGACCATTCCAGGTGAAGATGATCCCGGGTTTGATTTTTTGGGAAGTACCATCAAAGAACTTGTTAAAAAAAATGTGCCGAGGGCTGAGCAATCTATTTTGACCCAGGCTTCTGTAACAATATTCAGCGGATCGGATAAGCTGATAGAATTAAAAACTGATAAGAAGGATGGGCGCTTCAGGACAAGGCTGGAATATGGCTATATATACAAAGTGGCGGTTTCACACCCTTCTACAGTTCCTATGTTCTTAACGATTGATGCCAGGATACCTAAAGACAAGTATGATCTCCGTATGGGTGTCGAAGCCATCAACATGCCTTGTGTGGATAAAAAGAGTGTGAATGTTGATACCGTAAAGTATCGTTTTGCTTTCGATAAATATATGTTCGACGGCAAAAAGACACTGGTTCGTGACAAGAAGTATTTTGATGACTTTTTGAATGGAAAAACCCAGGAATACCTTGATTATAAAGCGTTGCTGCGGGAGCAGAATAAGAATTCAGGAACGGAAAATACGGCGCAGGCGGGTCCGCAAAAGATAAATTATATTTCGGGGAAGATACTTTCTGGCACCCCTCCCTCAACGCCTGTTAAAAACGTAAAAGTGATATTGACGGGTGATCGAGGTGAGCCTGTGCAAACATGTGTTACAAGCAATTTTGGGCGGTTTTTGTTTTCAAATGTGTTGCTTGACCAGAATTATACGATCAAAGTTGATGAGGCTGACTTGAAACAACTGAATGGACAAAAGATCACCATAATAAACAGGAATGACAAAGAAGTAACGGTATTGGCCGCTGATGCCGGCGGAAAATTTACATTCCGTTTACTCAGTTCGGATAAAAAAACATTAGATCTGTTAGCTTCTGATGAAGAGAACCTTTTGATAAGCGGAAATTTGCTTGCGCTTATCAATAATATAACTCAACCACTTGCTAATACAAAAGTTCAGTTGGTAAATGAAAAGGGGGAGATGGTTGAAGCCGTATTGACAAATGAATTCGGAACATTCGTATTCACGAAGCTTCCTCCCAATCAGAGTTTTTTAATTGAGCTGGCTGATGGCGATTCCAAGCTGGCAGGTGTCAGGGTGATAATCACAGATCGTAACGGGAAAGAAGTGAATTCAACGGTCTGTAACAGTCAGGGTAAGTTTAAGTTTGAGTTTTTGAAGCAGGACGAGTTGAAACCAAAGATGATGGAGGTGGAGGAAAGTGAACTTCGGCTTGATTTGAAAGGAAAGCTGTTTAAGAATACAAGTCAGCAAGCCTTGGCCAACACCAGGCTTGACCTGGTTAATGAGAAAAATCAACTCGTTCAGTCTACTCAGACAGATAATGCAGGTAACTTTAAATTTTCAAAAGTGAGTTACGGAAAGAACTATTCACTTAATGCCTCCTCACAACAGGCTGAGAAAGTTATTCTTGCGGATGTCAATGGTGTGGTAGTAAAAGAGTATACAGCAGGGGGTGGGATCAGTACAATGAAGATGCCCTTGTTGCCATCCGATCTTCAAAGGATAACTTCAGTGTCATTTGACGATCCCTGGTTAAAAGTTGCTTTCACAGGCAATAAAAATGAAAAGCAGGAAACAGTTGTAATACCGGAAAAGGTTTACTTCGAGTTGAATGATTTTAAAATTACAACCGAAGGCAAGGTTATCCTGGATAAGGTGATACAGGTGATGAAAGGTAAT
>JAEUTS010000270.1 GCA_016787005.1 Bacteroidia bacterium | reverse complement strand
TACAAATACTCTAAACTCCTTGGCCCGTGATTAAACAACAGGTCGACAATACTCAGATTTGGTATAAACCCATGTCTGGAATCAAATACCTGGGAATATTCTTTCACAACGAAAGTTTGGTCGGCACCTGGTTCTGCTTTTGGGGAAATAATATTTCTAAAGTCGTTCACGTTTGGATATGTTTTTTCATAATCAGAAGTGAACCGGTATTTAACATTTATTTTAAGTAATGAATTGATGAATTGCATCAACTCCATATTCAGGTCGACCAAAAACTCATGCTTCTGCTCATTATAAAAGGGAGCAAGGTCATCTTCATAATATTCAAAATAAGGAGAGCGCCTGTATGCTGCCTCCATTGAGCGCCAATGCAATTTTTGCCAGGGATCGTTGTAGCAAATACGTATGTCTTTGGTAATGGTTCGTTCAGTACGGTTTTTTAAAGGAACTGTTAAAATCTGTCTGCCATTCGGACTATATATATAGGCCCTGTTGCGATAGGTTTGTTTTGGAAAATGTTCAAACTGTTCAATGTTAATTTCAGGATAAGTAATAAGCTTTGAGTAATATTGAACAGGGGGCAGGTAGGCTATTGATAGTAATGACATATAGCTTTTTGAAATAATTATTTTCTTTGTGTTTTTAGGTAAAAATTTGTCGGCAAAGTATGTTTATTCTATTTTAGTAAACCACCGTTCCCACCTGCTTCTGCCTGCATTTCCCTTGTTCATCGAAAATAAAACACAGGTCGCTTTTCCAACAATATGATCTTCGGGGACAAAGCCCCAGAAGCGTGAGTCAGCCGAATTATGACGGTTATCTCCCATCATAAAATAATAATTCATTTTAAAGCAATATTTCACAGTATACTTATCGTTAATGAAAATGGAATCATTGCGTACCTCAAGTTTATTGTTTTCATAAACACCTATGATACGACGGTATATAGGTAAAACGGTTATACCAATATTAACTGAATCGCCTTTGCGCGGTATTGTAACCGGGCCGAACCAATCAACGTTCCATTTTATTTTTTCATCGTTCGGAAAAATGAAATCGGAGAAGCTTCCTTGTTTTTCGCAGAACATTTCTACAATTGAAATTGTGGGCATGTTTTTAAGTGCCTCTGCTTTCTTACGGGTCAGACTAAAAGAGTAATCGCCATTTTTCGATATTTTACCTCCTTCGGTAATATCAAGGGAATCAAGAAGGAGCTGGCTAAGGCCAACTTTGTCGGTTTTAATGTGGTAATTATATTGCAGGTTTTCAGGCTCAGCAATTAATGAATCATTTATATAAACTGCGCCTTTTCGTATTTCAAGTATATCGCCGGGTAGTGCTACACAGCGTTTTATAAAATGTGTGCGCTGATCAACTGGATGTTCGTCTTCATCGGGGTAATTAAAAACAACCACGTCGTTGTGTTTGATCTCTGAAAAACCTGAAATACGCAAATAGGGTAAATGGATCCAGTCAAGATACGACCGCATACCGGTTGAAAATGGAAAGCTTTGATGAGTGAAAGGGAAGGCAAGTGGTGTAATCGGAATGCGTGGGCCATAGTCCAGTTTATTGATTATAATAAAGTCGCCGGGCTGGAGTGTTTTTTCCATGGATGGGGTAGGAATCGTAAAAGCTTCAAACAGAAAAGTGCGAAGCAGAATGACAACAGTAAGCGCAAGCACAATTGCAGTGATCCATTCGCGTAAATGACTTTTGTGTTTTTTCAAACCACCAAAGTGTTAAGTTTTTCTTAACCTGATAATGCCTAACCGGTTAAGCGATCTAACAATATAATAACCGGGATCGAACTCAAACCATTTTCTCGCAAAGTTAGGACTGTTGGGACTTTTATGGTGGTTGTTCTGGAAAAGTTCGCCCATCATTAAAAAGTCGACAGGTAGGGTATTTTTACTGTGATCCTTATTATCATAATTCTCATACCCATATTTATGTCCGCACCAGTTTACAATAGCACCGTGTATAGGTCCCATAAAAAAATGAAAAGGTAGCAATAAGTACATCCATTCTGCCCGAGCTGGAACAAAATGAAAATAAAACGCAATATATACTCCGGCAAAAACGATACGCGTTACCCACATGTCACTTACCTTATCAATAAATGGCCATAAAGGGTATCGGTCTATGAATTCAGGTTCAGGTTCAAGTTTTTTCAGCACATATTGACGATAAATGTCTTTTGTTTGAAGCATCAATCCCCATACATCTTTTATAAAGTATGGCGAGTGTGGATCTTTTTCTGTATCGCTGTATGCATGGTGCATACGGTGTATAATAGCATAAGCGCGGGGATTCAAAAACGATGACCCCTGCGTTATAAAAGTGAAAAAATAAAAAAACCGTTCCCAGCCTTTCTTCATGCTGAACATTTTATGCGAACAGTACCTGTGCAGGAAAAATGTTTGAGAGAAGAGTGATAAGAACCAATGTGCAATAAAGAAAATGAATATAGCTTTCATTATCTCAAAAATACGGAATCATTGAAGGGAAACTTTAAATAGTTGTTAAATTTTTTTAGGCGCTGATCTGTTCCTTTGCTTTTATTGCCGGATGTTAACCGTTTATCCTCTGCCGATCAACTAATGCAAGCCACTGGTTAGCATCTTCTGGCTCCTTTCACTTATCCCTTTATTCGTATATTTGACCTCTTACAAAACGAAATTAAAATGGATTACAGCAAGCTTAAAAAACGTCCTTCTTTTCCGATAGAAACGATCGCGGTAGCTATCGCATTTTCACCCCGGTTAGATGGGTTGCTATCTGAAGCAAATCGCCTGCGCAATTACCTGGGAGCTGCCATGATTTTGATACATGTAGGTGAAAAAACTGCTGAAAAGGAAGAAGCGTTGGAAAAGAGCATAAATAAAGCAGGCATCGATCAGGGGCATTGTCGTATCATTTGGATGGATGGAGATCCGGTGGAGACGATATTAAATGTCTGTAAATTAAATATTGTAGACCTACTGGTTCTTGGAGCAATGCAAAAAGAGAACCTGTTCAAATTCTATCTTGGTTCCGTAGCTCGGTCCATAAGCAGAAAGGCAAAAACCTCTGTCTTTCTAATTACAGAGCCCAAAATCGAATCGCATAAAGTGAAAAAAATTATTGTAAATGGTGTTGATAATCCAAAGACCATTCACACGATCAATACTTCACTTTATATTGCCAAGCATCTGGGTGCAAAGGACGTAACAATTGTAACCGAAGTTCACAACCCCGCATTAACTATGACCATGGCCGATAGCAGTACTGCTCCCGAGGCCAGTAAAATTAAAAAGGATATAACGGAAGAGCAGACCTCCAGGGTGCATCCAATCATTGAAGAGAGCCATAAACAATATCCGGATATTAAGATCAAAGAAAAGATCGTACAGGGAAGGCCCGGTTACGCAATTAGTAGTTATGCTAAAAGCAAGAATGCGGATCTATTGGTCATTAATTCGCCTGACATTCATTTGAACCTGCTTGATCGGATATTTACTCATGATATTGAATATGTTTTGCAAAACCTTCCATGCAATGTGTTGATCGTTCATTCGCGCTTATAAGATGTTAAAATTCACACATACTGATCTTGTCTTATTATTGATAGCCCTTGGTGTTATTCTTATCCTTTCGCGTTTTATGGCCGAATTGGGAAAGAAATTCAAAATGCCGATCGTGATGGGAGAAATATTTGTCGGGATACTGCTTGGCCCATCTGTATTGGGTAGCTTATGGCCCGATATGTACACAGCCATATTCCCCCGTATCGGTGCTGAAAAGATCGCGTTTGATGGTATTGTTTCGCTTGCCGTAATTATGCTGCTCTTTGTGGCTGGTTTGGAAGTTCAACTTAACATTGTTTTAAAACAGGGCAAAGCGGCCATTTATACCAGTGTAACAAGTATGATCATTCCTTTTGTAATAGGATTTACAGTGGTTTGGTTGTTTCCCCGGGTGTTACAATGTGAGGGGCAGGATAAATCGATATATGCTTTGTTTTTTGGTACGGCTATGGCTATTTCTGCTTTGCCTGTCATCACTCGCATTTTAATGGATCTGAATATGTTTAAAACAAAAGTCGGGATGGTAATTATTTCCGCCGCAATATTCGATGATCTTACCGGTTGGCTTGTTTTTTCATTGATCTTAAGTTTGATCGGTCAGGAGGGTGAGATACACAATATTTGGAATACAATAGGTATGGTATTAGGATTCGGTTTATTTATGCTGCTTATCGGTAAGCGAATCATAGACAGAACACTACCATGGATACAGACAAAACTTTCATGGCCTGGCGGTGTGTTGTCTATTTGCCTTGGTTTCTGTTTTCTTGGTGCCGCATTCACAGAAAAAATAGGGCTGCATGCCATATTGGGAGCCTTTATCATGGGCATTGCTTTTGGTGATTCGGTTCATTTGCATGAGAAAGCGCGCGAGATCATTCACCAGTTTGTAACCAATGTTTTTGCGCCCCTGTTTTTTGTTTCATTGGGATTGAAAGTTAATTTCATTGAGAACTTTGATCTTCAACTGGTGCTTATTGTGTTGGTCATTGCAGTATTTTGTAAATCATTTGGTGCCAGTTTAGGAGCATATCTTGGCGGTTTAACAAAGCGTGAATCATTGGCGGTTGGCTTTGGTTTAAATGCAAGGGGGGCAATGGAGATCATACTTGGGACTCTTGCTTTGAATGCGGGATTAATTAATGAAAAAATGTTCGTTGCACTTGTGGTGATGGCTTTAGTTACAAGCATGATAAGCGGTCCGCTGATGAAATATTTTGTGGGTGATCAAATAAGCAAATAGCAGATGCTCGGATTAAAGTTACCTACAGACCCCCGCTGGGCAAACATAGCAGAATCAAATCTTGAAGAGATATTAATTGATCACGCCTGGTGCGAACAAAAGGCGACCTCAAATGCCATTTCTATGGTCGTCAGCTATCCGGATTATACCGAGATGGTGGATGTGTTATTGAAGATCGCGCAGGAAGAGCTTTCGCACTTTGAAATGGTTCACCAGAAGATAAAAGCAAGGGGATTTAAATTAACTCCGGAGAGAAAGGATAGCTACGTGAATGAACTTTATAAGTTTATGCGAACAGGTTATCGAAGGGAGATTGTTCTTATGGATCGTTTATTGTTCTCAGCCATGATAGAGGCGCGCAGCTGCGAACGGTTTAAAGTGCTGACGGAAAATATTAAAGACAAAGAACTTGCGGATTTTTACCATGAGTTGATGATAAGTGAGGCAGGGCATTATACTACGTTTATTCAGCTTGCCCGCAAACACCTTAATCCCGAAGAAGTTGATAAGCGCTGGAGAGAGTGGCTGGACTTTGAATCGAAAGTGATAGCAAATTATGGTAAGGGTGAAACTATACATGGTTGATCTTTACAGTACTATATTCAAGTTCCGTAATTATTTCCCAATTTCCTTCATGGTTTTTAAGCATATCAGAAATAAAATTACGGTCAGGCAATATCTTAGCAGTGAATTGATATAAAAAATACTTATTGCCTGTAGCTCTTATTTCCTCAAATGTTTCGGCCGAACTTATTTTGAAATAACTTTTATTGTTCTTGTATTTGCGGTACTGCGGGTAATTCACGTCCTTGTGGTTTTTTATAAGTAACAAAAATAGTGCTAAATTTATTTGAATTCTTACAGGGAACCTTAAAAATAGTACAAACTAGTCCCTTCTCCATTTGGAGAAGGTTAGGATGAGGCATGCAAACCTTTCTCGATCACGTAGCTGAGTACGTTATAAAAACCTATCCCGATAGGTTTAGTGAGTTATGTGTTGTTTTTCCAAATCGCAGGGCTGGTTTATTCTTTAAGGCTGCATTGGCACGGCGAATGGATAAACCATTCTGGTCACCCGAAATTTTTTCCATCGAAGATCTTATCGTAAAGCTTGCCGATGTAGAGATGATCGACCCCATTGCTCAGTTGTTTGAACTATATGAAGTGTATAGAGATTTCGAAAAGGAAAAGGCGGAAAGCTTCGATCAGTTTACAAAATGGGGACAAATATTATTGAGTGACTTTAATGATATTGATAGTTACCTGGTTAATGCAAAAGACCTGTTCGGAAATCTGAGAAATATAAAAGAGTTGGAGAGTTGGAGTCTTTTGGGGCCGGATATTACACCGTTTCAACAGGACTATCTGCATTTCTGGGAATCGACCGGAAAATATTATACTGAATTCACCGAAAGACTCCTTAAAAATAGGAGAGCCTATCAGGGCCTGGCGTATAGAATCGTTGCAGAACAGGCCGCTGAAAAAATAAAACAACACCCTTGGCATAAAATAATTTTTGCCGGGTTTAATGCGTTGAATGCCGCGGAAGAAAAATTTTTCAGGGAACTAATAAGTCTTGGTAAAGCCGAAACCTTATGGGATACCGATTCGTATTACATGGATGATAAGATACAGGAAGCCGGAAGATTCCTTCGAAGGCATAAGGAAAAGGACCATTTTAAGATCAATAGCAAGGAGGAATTTCAATGGATGGGCAATGATCTCATTGCCGATCAGAAAAGAATAACTGTTACAGGCGTATCAAAAAATGTCGGACAGGCAAAGTTTGCCGGCCAACTTATCAGTGATTTTTTAAAGAGCAATCCGCAAACCAATTTAACCCAAACTGCTATTGTACTTGCAGATGAAAATCTGTTATTTCCCGTATTACATTCCTTGCCGGAGGAGGTGAGCAATGTGAACGTAACTATGGGTTACCCGCTAAAAAATACGCCTATAAGCGGCTTCAGTGAATTGCTGTTTCAGTTACACGAAAATGCCCGGCGTTTCAACCGAAAAGGGCAATTTTATCACCATGATGTGATCAATCTGCTTAATCATCCTTATGCTAAATTACTTTTAGATACAAGTTCGGAATCTGTTACACAACGGCTGGTCAACTATTTACAGCAAAAAAATATTGTGTTCTGTACACTTAAAACGTTTGATCCGGTGATTAGTGAATCTGTATCCGATAAAGCGCCTCTGCTTAATATGTTTTTTAATAGGTGGTCAACTGTTGAGTTGATCTTCGATTGCCTGTATTCGCTTATCGATTCTTTGAAAGAACGTTCTGTTGAACAATGGAATAAAAAGTATAATTCGGATACAACCAGAACAAATCTTGAGTTGGAATATCTTTTCGCGTACTCTAAAATTATTAAGCGAATCAAGTCATTGTCTGAGAGCTATTTGGCTATTGAGAATATCAAAATTTTTCGTGGTCTTCTAAAACAACTCATCCACACTACTAATCTTTCATTTTATGGTGAACCTGTGTCAGGTTTGCAGGTTATGGGAGTGTTAGAAACCCGTACGCTTGATTTTGAGAATATTATTTTGCTGTCCGCTAATGAAGGTTTGTTGCCGTCAGGCAAAGCGCAGAATTCCTTTATACCCTTTGATGTAAGGCGTGTATTTGGTTTGCCCACCTATTCAGAAAAGGATTCGATTTTTGCTTACCACTTTTATCGCTTGCTGCAACGCGCAAAAAGTATCCATATCATGTATAATACAGAGTCGGATAATCTTGGAGGAGGGGAGAAGAGCAGATTTTTGACTCAATTATTGTATGAGTTTCCTCAGGTTAATAAAGAAAGTACTATAAATGAACAGTTGCTTGAAGTAAGTATTCAGCAACAGCCTGGTGAAATGCCAATAGCTATTAGAAAAACCGATGATATACTGGATGTTATTTATAAAAAGGGGGAAGAAGGCTTTTCTCCTTCGCTTTTGAATGTTTATCGTAACTGTTCCCTCAAATTTTATTTTCACCTGGTAGGTCAATTGAAGGAGACCGACGAAGTAGAAGAAACAATCGGAGCTGATACACTCGGAAATGTTATTCATCAAACGTTGGAAGAATTTTATAAACCAATTGTGGGTAGGGCATTAACCGGCAATGACCTGAAGGAGATGAAAGGGCAGTTGGAACAAAAGCTAAAGCTTAATTTTGAAGCCTATTACCCTGCAGAGGATCTTGCGTATGGCAAAAATTTATTGACCCTGAAAGTCGCGAACAAATTTATTCAGGGCTTTTTGGATAAAGAGATTGAAATAGTAATGGAGTTGAGTAAGCAAAAGGCTACCTTGATTATAAGCCAACTGGAGCGAACCTTTGAAAGTAAAATCACAGTAGGTAATAAGGTCGTAAATACGAAGGGTAAAATTGATCGTGTTGATGTGTTTGACAAAACCCTAAGGATCATTGATTATAAGACAGGCCGGACAGAGGATAAAGAGTTGAATTTGAAAGGTTGGGGATTACTAGGGCACGATCTTAGTCTAAATAAAAGTTTTCAGTTGTTAATGTATGCATGGCTTTATCACAAAAGCAATACAGGTAAAAATTCCAATGGTGTTCAGTCGGGTATAATTAGTTTTCGCCAGCTAAGTGCCGGATTAAAAACTGTTAAAATTGTTGATAGCGATAATATCAAGCCCGAACACCTGCAGGAGTTCGAAAAAGTGCTTAAAAGTATATTGGAAGAAATTTACGATCCCGCTGTTTCTTTCAACAAAACGACTGACAAAGCCGTTTGCGAGTATTGTGATTTTAAAACAATTTGTAACCGATAATTCTATATGGTGGGCAATCTATTTAGTTGAGCATAATTTGTACTTTAGTTGATATAAAATACATTGAACATGAAAAAAGCACTTATCATCGTCTCTTTCTTATCAGTTGGCATTGCCAATGCACAGGATCTGCAACCAACTTCCACAGAGGCTTGCTTAACAGTTAATGTTGCAGATGACAAAAAGAAACCACAGGCCGGTGAAACGGTAACTTTTGAAAATACCGCCAATAAAAAGCAATACAGTGGTAAAACACGGGAAGATGGAAAATTTAAAATACTTGTTCCAAAGGGTGCGACATATAAATTGAAGTACAGGGCCTTCAGTACGAATGTTGACTATTCAACACTAACACTACCGGTGTCAAAAGACACACTTGTTAGCTTTGATGTGAACATTATTTTATCTCTGCCGAAATCGTATACGCTTGATAATGTTTTTTTTGATACCGGGAAAGCATCTTTGCGACCCGAATCTTCAAAGGAGCTGAATGAATTAGCGGAATATATGTTGCTTAAAAAATCACTTGTAATTGAAATTGCAGGACATACTGATAATGTTGGGGTAAAGGAAGCCAACCAGAAGCTTTCTGAGGATCGAGCCAATATGGTTAGAGACTATTTATTAAAAAGAGGTGTTGCGGCTGATCATGTTGTTGCCAAAGGGTATGGTGACACACAGCCGGTTGCAGATAATAATACCGATAAAGGGAAGCAAAAGAACAGAAGGACGGAGGTCAGAATTATTAAAGGATAAGGCGGTTTATTCTGTGAATTTATATCCTACCCCTCTTATTGAATGAAAATATTTCGGTTCTCTGGGGTCTGTTTCAAAGTATTTTCGGAAAGCTAAAATGTAATTATCAATTGTTCGGGTTGATGGATAAACATCGACCCCCCAAACAGTTTCAAGTATCTGTTCACGAGACACAACTTGTCCTTTGCGGTCTATAAGTAATTTCAGTAACATCACTTCACGTTTACTGAGCTGCTGTTTGTGTCCTCCACGAACTGTAATTTCATAGGTTAAAAAATTGATGTTGTTTTCTCCAAAAGTATAAGTGTCAGGTACTTTATCAGTGGGGTCATTCTTTTCCGAACGTTTCAATAAAATTTTCGCCCGTAATAAAAACTCTTCCAGGTTAAATGGTTTGGCCAGGTAATCGTCCGCTCCAAGCTTCAGGCCCTTGATCCTGTCATCACTTCCGCCCTTTGCGGTTAAAAATAAAATGGGAACAGTAACGTTTTCCAAACGAATGGTTTCGCAAAGTGTATAGCCATCCATTTCCGGCAGCATTACATCAAGCACCAACAGATCATAGCGTGCGGAACGAAAAACCTGCAATGCTTTTTTTCCATTGTCAGCCGATTGTACAAAATACCCCTCCAGCTCTAGGTTGAGTTTGAGCATGTCACGGAGGTGTTCTTCGTCCTCAACTAATAATACGCGTTTTGTGGCCATTGTTTTGCTTCGCTATAAAGTTAATAATAATGTGTATTAAGGACTTAAACTCTGACAGGGTTTTGAACCCTGTCAGAGTTTTGAGTAACTTTACTGTGAATAATGAGAATTAAAATGGCACCTCCTATCCAACAACTTATTTCATCTACAGCATTGCCTTCAGAATTAAAGCTAATTGCCGAAAAAGTCCTGAACAATGAACGCATTACTTTTGATGAAGGCGTAACACTTTATTATAAAGGCGAATTAGGTTTTGTAGGTACCCTCGCTAATCACATCCGTGAACAAAAACACGGCAACAAAACTTTTTTCAACCGTAACTTTCATATTGAACCAACTAATATCTGTGTATTCGACTGTAAATTTTGTTCCTATTCCCGTTTGTTAAAACAAAAAGAGGGCTCCTGGGAATTAAATGAAGAGCAGATAATGGACATTATAAAAAAGTACGATGGACAACCTGTTACGGAAGTCCATATTGTGGGAGGAGTTCATCCTAAAATGGGATTAAAATATTTTGCCGACCTTATTAAAAAAATAAAGGACCATCGACCTGATCTGCACGTTAAAGCTTTTACAGCAGTTGAGCTCGAATACATGTTCCGTAAAGCGAAAATGAGTTATGTGGAGGGTCTGAAATATTTCAAGGAGTATGGGCTGAATTCACTGCCAGGAGGCGGGGCTGAGATATTTGATGAAGAAGTCCGTAAACAAATTTGCGAAGATAAATGTACTACCGCGCAATGGTTGGAGATACATGAAACCGCTCACAAGCTCGGCATACCGTCGAATGCAACAATGCTATACGGCCACATTGAAAAATTCGAACATCGCGTTGATCACATGAATCGCCTGCGCACGCTGCAGGATAAAACAAAAGGCTTTAATACTTTTATCCCGCTTAAGTTCCGTAACAAGGATAATCAAATGAGCCATATATCGGAAGTAAGTGTGGTTGAAGATCTACGTAATTATGCTATTGCACGTATTTTTATGGATAATGTACCTCACCTGAAAGCCTATTGGCCAATGATAGGGCGCACCACCGCGCAATTATCATTGAGTTTTGGTGTGGATGACATTGATGGAACTATTGACGATAGTACGAAAATATACACAATGGCGGGCTCAGAAGAGCAAAGCCCTGCTTTAACTACTCAACAGTTGGTTGATCTTATAAAACAGGTAAACCGCAAACCAATTGAGCGCGATACATTGTACAATGTGGTGCAGGATTATACTAATTATCAGTTTGACGAAGTCGTTCCCGTGAGATAATTTATTTTCTCTTTCCGCCTCAGGTGGAAGAGACCGGGAGAGGGGGCTTTTTACTTTCTAAATCTGTCTGCCACAATCAACTCTTTTGAGCCCGCAGCATATTTGTAAAACCCACTTCCGCTTTTAACACCAAGATGTCCGGCAGTTACCATATTTACCAATAGCGGGCATGGTGCATATTTTGGATTTCCAAAACCATCGTGCAATACTTTTAAAATAGAAAGACATACATCAAGCCCGATAAAATCGGCTAATTGCAATGGCCCCATTGGGTGAGCCATTCCCAGTTTCATGACGGTGTCAATTTCTTCAACGCCCGCCACTCCTTCATACAGCGAATAAATTGCTTCGTTTATCATAGGCATTAAAATACGGTTAGCTACAAAACCGGGATAATCATTTACTTCAACGGGAACTTTGTTTAGTTTTTTTGAAATTGCAAAGATCAGATCATTTACTTCATTTGAAGTGGAGTAGCCACGGATCACTTCAACCAGTTTCATTACCGGTACAGGATTCATAAAGTGCATGCCAATCACTTTGTCGGCCCGTTTAGTAACAGAGCCAATTTTGGTAATTGAAATAGATGAAGTGTTAGATGCTAAAATTGTATTGACGGGACAAATTTTATCCAGTTCACGGAAAATATTCAGTTTCACCTCAATATTTTCTGTCGCGGCTTCAACAACCAGGTCAGCGTTTTTTGCCCCTTCAGAAAGGGCTGTGAACGTTTTAATATTATTAAGAGTGTTGGTTTTATCTGTTTCGGTAACAGTGCCTTTTGCCACTTGCCGGTCAATATTTTTTGAAATGGTCGCCAGGGCCTTGTCTAAGGCCGGTTGTGAAATATCAACTAATGAAACGTTAAATCCAAATTGCGCGAAGGTGTGAGCAATTCCATTGCCCATTGTGCCCGATCCGATAACAGTTATGTTTTTCATTTTATTATTAATTACGAGCGAATATACGAAAACCGGCAATTTAAATTGCGCTCTTGATCTTTGTCATTCTGAGCGAAGCGAAGAATGACACAAATATTCGCTATTCGTTGATATTACTTCCCTCTGCCCTGGATCACGATCAGTACGGTATAGATAAGGATCTTGAAGTCGAGCGCAAGACTCATGTTCTCAATATAAATGATGTCGTACTTAAGGCGTGCCACCATTTGTTCAACATTTTCAGCATACCCGTATTTCACCTGACCCCATGAAGTGATGCCGGGTCTTACTTTGTGCAGATGTTTATAGTGAGGAGCTTGTTTAACAATCTGATCAATGTAAAACTGCCGTTCCGGGCGAGGTCCAACGATCGACATTTCGCCGATCAGTACATTGAAAAATTGCGGGAATTCATCCAGCCGCACCTTGCGCAAAAAACGCCCCAATGGAGTTATGCGCGGATCCAGTTTTCGCGACAAAGCAGGGCCCTGCTTTTCTGCATCAATCCACATCGAACGGAATTTATGAATGAAAAAGGGTTTCCCGTGCCAGCCAATGCGCTCATGACTGTAAAATGCAGGACCCTTCGAAGTGCTTTTAACCAGTATTATAAGGATGATATATAGCCATGAAAATCCGATCAGCACAAATAAGGATACAATCACATCGAACATGCGCTTAAAAGATTGCTGCCATACGGGCATTATTTCACGTGAGATTTCAATAAGGGGTGCGTCGAAAATGGAGGTCATGCGCACCGACCCCGATAAAATATCATACATATCCGGAATAATCTTTATCATCAGCTTGCCGTCATCGATCTCGTTAACGATATGCCCGATATGTTCATGTTCAGAGGTTTCTATGGCAATGATAACTTCTTCAATGGCGTATTCATGTACTATTTTTTTTATCTCATTTAGTTCGCCGAGATGTGTAAGATTTTCTTTGAGTTGATGGGAATAACCGTTCTTGTTGTCCACATGGACAAAGCCGACAAATTTATTTCCCGATGATTTGGGCTGCGTTTGCATTTCGTTGAATAGCTTTAAAGCGTTTTCGTTGCTGCCAATCAAAACAGTGTTGAATCCGAGTATGCGGTTATGGATCCTGCTATTTGTTATGGATGATAAAATAAAACGCGGAATAAATGTAAGCCCGAAATGCAAACCAAACAATACGAACAGTGATTGATAATAAGTTTTATACGAAACGACTTCATCATCAAGCAGGAGAATAAAAAATATGATAATTACACCGACCATACTTATGAAAAGAGTTTGACCCATTTCTTTCAGACGTGATTTTCTGTAGGGGTTTAAATAGTAACCTGTAAGATAATATGACAGGATCCAGAATAAAGTAATAGCTACGAGACTATAGTAAAATTTGGAACTGAATTCCAGAGGAACGGATCGTCCGAATTTTTCAGGCTCAATATAAACTTTTCGGTACAGGAAGAAAAGAGTCCAGGCCAAAGCGGCGCTAAGCGCGTCAAATAGAAGATACCTGGATGCTTGTAATCTTTTGTTCATGAATTCAACGGTGAATAAGCTTAATATTATCCAGGTATAATTCAGCCTGTGAAATGGCAGCATCTCTGTTCATACTAAAAAAAACAGCATAAGAAGTTGAGGGTACCAGTTGCGTGATTGTGCTCAGGTTCACATAAATTTTATTCCATTGCGCGCTTGGCTTGATCGTTAATGCGGGAATGGGCACACTTGAACTGCTTGCATATATTCCCACAGTAAAAGCATTATTTGTTTTGTAATTAAGTTCAAGAAATACGTCATCACCATTGTTTGGCAATACAAACGATGAGGATGAAACACCTTCAAAATAATTTCCGGGCAGATATACAGCACCGCAACTGCTTCCTTCAAAGGCATCAGGGAGTCCCGCTTTTTGTATAACCGTATCACTGCCGGTCCCTTTGATCATTGATATGCCAATAGTTTCAAAATCCTCTTTCCACGAAAAGGTGAGACCGGTTAAATAATTTACAGTTGGAGTTAAGTTTATTTTTTCTCCGCGAATCAATGTTTGATTTTGCATAAATGGCGCGTAAAAAGCATAGGCACCACGATTCGCCGATATGCCGTTTATTTTTATTCCTGCACCTATACTCACATTGTTCAAACCCTCTTTCAGAACAGGAACCGTTGCGGGGAGCTCAAAGGTTCCTATATACTGGTCGCCTACATAAACCCAGGCATCGGTAATTTTTGCGGAGGAAGTTCCTTCGGTTGAATAGGTAGTATTTAAATTGATCTTATCAATATGAATGTAGGAAGGAATTTGTGTTGCAGGATCAATTGAACTACACGCTGACAAAAGGGTAATAGCCGGTAATAGCACAAAAATATATGCTGATCTATACACTTGTAACTAAACGTTGTTCTTTAAGGGTTATTGTCCGTTGTTAATATCTTCTGCAATTGAGGATAACTTTATTTTATCAATGATCAGGTGGGCCACATCGAGTGCCTTATACCCGTCTTCGATTGGTACAGGAGTTGAAGTATTATTAAGAATTGCATTAGCAAATGCTTCAAGTTCCAATTTAATGGCGTTGTTGGGTTCTGCTGTTTTGTTTTCAAAAAATATTTGCTTCATGCCTTTGTCTTTACCCAGATCAATTGTTATTGCGAGCGGATCAACATCACCCATAACAGGTTTGAGTCTCACCATCTCCACTTTTTTATCTAAAAAATCAACGGAAATATACGCATCTTTTTGAAAAAAGCGGGTTTTGCGCATATTCTTCAGTGAAATACGGCTCGAGGTAAGATTCGCTACACATCCGTTATCAAATTCGATCCGTGCGTTGGTAATGTCGGGTGTATCACTCACTACCGCCACTCCACTGGCACTTACACGTTTAATATTTGCTTTAACAATGCTTAACACAATATCAATATCGTGTATCATAAGGTCAAGCACTACCGAAACATCCGTACCCCTGGGGTTGAATTGGGCGAGGCGGTGTGTTTCAATAAATAATGGTTCAGTTATATAAGGTGCTGCAGTTAAAAAGGCCGGATTAAAACGTTCCACATGACCCACTTGTACTTTTACATTGGCCTCGTTAGCAAGTGTAAGAAGTTTTTTTGCTTCCTTAAGTGTATGTGTCAATGGTTTTTCAATAAACACATGCCTTGTTTTTTTCAGGGCTTTTGATGCGCATTCAAAATGTGTGATTGTGGGGGTTACAATATCAATAGCATCGCAATCTTCAATAAGTTCATCAATTTTGGTATATGACTGTACATTTAACTCAGTGGCAATTTTTTTTGCTGTGAGCGGGTCAGCATCATAAAAGCCAACCAGCTCCAATTGCGGTATCTGTTTTATTATGGATAAATGTATTTTACCCAAATGACCAGCACCTAAAACTCCAATCTTTACCATATATTTTTTTTAGTTTCACAGAGGTTCTCTAAGAATACAGAGAACCACCGTGTTTTATTTTTTCTCTGTGTAACTCTGAGTATTCTCAGTGTAACTCCGTGCTTGCACACCGGAGTGCTTTGGCACGTAGGTGTGTAATTCTTAAAAAGCGCAAACCACAAAGTTAACAGCTCATTATATCCAATAATCAATTCTGAAATTCAGATTTGAACATTGCATTGTTACTTTTATTAAAAATGTAATATATAATGAATAACGCCGAGAGCTAATTTTGTGGATATGGAGGATAGCTATAAGCACAAGGGGTTGCGAAAGCAATTAGCCCTGCAGGTAAAAGAAAAAGGTATAAGTGATAAACTAGTGCTTAAGGCTATTGAAACAATTCCGAGGCATTTATTTCTCGACAATGCCTTTGTCGAATTCGCCTACCAGGATAAAGCTTTTCCAATCGGCGAGGGGCAAACCATTTCGCAACCATATACTGTAGCTTTTCAAACCGAACTTCTGGACATTAAAAAGGGAGACAAAGTGCTGGAAGTAGGTACAGGTTCCGGTTATCAAACATCTGTTTTACTTGAAATGGGGGCAAAGGTTTTTACTATTGAGCGGCAAAAGGTGCTTTTTGACCGCACAAGTTCGCTTTTGCCTAAATTAGGATATTTACCTAAGTTCTTTTACGGAGATGGATTTAAAGGCTTACCGGCTTTTGCTCCTTTTGATAAGATTATTGTTACCGCTGGTGCTCCGCTGGTGCCTCCTGACCTTGTAAGTCAGTTAAAATCAGGAGGTTTAATGGTTATACCTGTTGGCGGGGAAAATGATGCCTATGTTATGAAAAGGCTAACCAAAGAAAATGAATCTAATATTCAGATAGTTAGCTTTGGTGATTTCAGATTCGTGCCCTTATTAGAGGAGAAAGAATGGGGTAGGTAGGGGTCGGGTTAGTCGTCTGAATTGTCAGCAGTAAATAGTAAAATGACTGGTTTCTTGTTAAATAGAAACAATTGTCTAATGATAAATGAAATGACGCTTGACTTAATAGAAATAGATAATACGTAATTAAAAGTATAAAAACGCACTTTTTTTAACAATTTGGCGGTTTTTTGAGTTTGTCTAACACGCTTATTAACAAATGATTGTTAAAAATAAAGAAAATGTTCATAAACTTTTGCGTTAAAATTCGTCATATATTTGCAGCGTTAAATTTTGAAAACGATTAATCCTAAACAATTAAACTAAACAACAAAATCTATGAAAAAATCAGTATTAGTAGTGGCTTTAGCAATCGGTGTAACCGCTGCTTTCGCTCAAGACTTGACATCTAAAAAAGGTGAAAAGTATTTACCAGAAGCTAACGATTGGTCAATTGGCTTTGATGCCGTACCTGCGTTAAACGCTGTTGGTCGTGTTATGGGTGGTTCACAAGGAACTTCAATGACAAATCCATCAGGTTCAACTCAGTACATTGTTGGAAAAATGTTCAAAGACGAAAAAACAGCATACCGTGCTGCTTTAGGTCTGAACTTTGGTTCGACTACAAATAAGGGTCTTATTGATGATGTAACTTCAACTGCAACGCCTCCTGCGCAGGTTACAGACGAGCACAAATCAAGCAGCAATGACATCATCCTTGGTGCTGGTATGGAGAAAAGAAGAGGTTCTACCCGTTTGCAAGGGTATTACGGTGGTATGTTGATGATCATGTTGGGCGGTGGAAAAGACACTTACACTTATGGTAATGCTTTCTCTGCAACTGCAACAAATGCTGCTACTATGTCTACTAATTTTGGTTCTAATATTAGTGGTACTGCTCGTGTTACTTCAAACAAATCAGGAAGCACTTTTGGTTTAGGTTTGAATGGTTTAATCGGTGCTGAATACTTCATCGCTCCTAAAATTTCTGTAGGTGCTGAATACTGGTGGGGTATTAGCTTCAACTCAACTGGCGAAGGTGAATTGGCATCTGAGTCATGGTCTGGAACAGCTGCTACAACAACAACTACAAAATCTGCAGGTAACAGCTCTTTTGGAATTGGTAACAGCGTAAGCTCTATCATAGTTAACTTCCATTTCTAAGTCGAAGAATAATAAAATTAAAAGCCCCTTCTGAGAGATCAGAAGGGGCTTTTAATTTGGTTTCAAGTTTGAAAATGTTTCAAGTTTGAAAATGTTTCAGGTTGTAACAACTTGAAACCTAAAACATTTTTCTAACTATTTAAACCTTCTTCGTGTTTCCCTTTCCAGGTCACGTTTTTTAATATCGTCGCGTTTATCAAACACTTTCTTTCCCTTTGCCAATGCTATTTCCAGCTTGGCCAGTCCTTTATCATTAATAAATAAGCGAAGCGGGATCACGGTCAATCCTTTATCTTTTAACTGGTATTGTAATTTGTCCAGCTCGCTTTTATTGAGCAGTAATTTACGGTCGCGCTTGGTTGGATGATTGTTGTAAGTGCCTTGTTTGTATTCGGCAATATGCATGTTTCTCACAAATAATTCATTGTCAATAAAGGTGCAAAAGGCCTCGTTAATGCCGGCCTGGCTTTCGCGGATAGATTTTATTTCGGTACCGTATAGTTGAATTCCTGCTATATAGGTATCAATAAAGCTGTATTCAAACGAAGCTTTTTTGTTTTTTGTGTTTATATTTTCTCTGTCTGCCATAAAAAGTGATCCGTCAAATTTACTATTTATACCGAAGGAACATGATTTTAAGGATTTTGATGTTCGGCATATACTGCGAACTTCGAGCTTCGAACTTCCAGCTTCCGACTTCCGGCTTCGGACTTCCGACTTCCGACTTCCAACTTTTCCAACATCCAACAATTTACTATAATTTTCATAGCTGTTTCATTTAACATAGCAGCCAAATTTTGCGAGGAACTAATTTGCTATTTTAACTATCATCTAAAGGGTATTTGACATCGATTGAATTATCATTTTAACCTAAACGGGTGAAATATGCAAGTTTCTGACTTTCAGCGGCTAACTTTGAACTTTGAACCCTGAACTTTGAACATTTAAAGGCGCGTATTCTTTCAAAATAAATACTTTTTATTTCAAATTATTTGTTATTTTAGCGCCCGTTATTAAACCAAACGCCTAAACCAACT
>JAEUTS010000234.1 GCA_016787005.1 Bacteroidia bacterium | reverse complement strand
GTGGCTTCATTGGGATGGGTAACATCGCTGGTACAGCGTGCAGCTGCATCACAGCAGCGCATCAATGATTTTTTGAACACAGAACCTGAAATCATATCACCTACGAATAAACCCTTTGTGATAAAGGGAGCTATAGAATTAAAAAATGTAAGCTTCACTTACAAAGACTCCGGCCTGCCTTCTGAAGGGCAGTTTGGCCCGCAAGCAGGGATCAAAGCTTTAACTGATGTTTCATTTACGATCCCACAGGGCCGGTCTCTTGCTATTATTGGGCGAACCGGTTCAGGCAAATCAACCATTGCTAATTTATTGTGCCGGCTTATTGATGTTGACTCAGGGGAGATCCTGATTGATGGCAATAATATTAAAACCATTAACCTGTATGATCTGCGCGATCAGATCGGCTATGTTCCGCAGGAAGTATTTTTATTTTCCGACAGCATAGCAGCAAACATTGGTTTTTCGGCAAATGATGCCTCGAAATTAAAAACAGATCGGAGTGTGATCGAACAGGCCGCCAAAGATGCTGCAATCTATGCCAACATTATTAATTTCCCCGAAAAATTTGACACCATCGTGGGTGAACGCGGAATAACACTTTCAGGAGGGCAAAAACAGCGTATTTCCATTGCGCGTGCCATTATCAGGGAACCACGACTACTTATCTTCGACGATTGTCTTTCGGCGGTTGATACAGAAACTGAAGAAGAAATTCTGAACAATTTAAACAGGCTGATGCGGAATAAAACTACCATCGTTATCAGTCATCGTGTGTCTTCAGTCAAAAATGCCGATCAAATAATTGTACTCGATCATGGAAGCATTGTTGAACAAGGCTCACACCCCGAACTACTGAGCAAAAAAGGTATTTATTTCGAATTGCACCAAAAGCAATTATTGGAAAAAGAGAATCAATCCATCTAAACTATCTAACAATCAGTTATTTGCAATATTTTTTTGAATATCAAAATATTTATTTACCTTTATGAAACCCAAAATACTAACGACAAACTTAAACTTTATGACGATGGAGACAGGATTTGAAAAAAATGGAACAGCGACAGCCGAGAGGGAAGAAATATTCTCGAAGGCAGTTCGTGCAGGTAAAAGAACGTATTTCTTTGATGTGAAAAGTACAAAAGGAAATGACTACTATCTTACGATCACTGAAAGCAAAAAGCGCTTTGATCAGGATGGAAAATTTTCCTACGAGAAACACAAACTGTTCCTTTATAAAGAAGATTTTGAAAAATTTGTTGAAGGCCTGAACGAGGTTGTTTCCTATATCAAAGCCAATTCACCTGCGGTGCCAACCACTGCAAATACAACCATTACCGCTAATCATACATCAAATGGAAATGGAAGTTTTTCCGATGTAAGCTTTGAAGACCTGGGGAATAAATAATTTTAATATTTACCCTAAAAGCCCTGCTGATAGGATCAGGAGGGCTTTTTTATTGAAACGATTTTCTTCTTCACTATTTCAGCAAAAGGCCGCTCATCAATTTTACTTTCAAGCCAGGAAACAAAATCAAATATTTCAAAAGCTCCCTTTTCAAATTTATTTTTTGAAAGGCGAATCAGTTGCGGGTGTATTTTTTTATACACTTCTTTCATTTCCGATTCTGTATCCGCATCGGCCAGCTTGCGGATATTTTTAAGAAAGATCGTTTCAAATTCATACGTCGCATTTCTTTCATAAAAAAACCGATACGTCGATTTCAAAATGTATGGAAGCAACAACTGATTCCCCAGCTCATAATGCACGATCAGGTTCATTATTCTGATACTGCATTGCAGATCATCCCGCAAACCTTCCCGTGACTCACTAAGCAAACTGTTTATCCAGTATAACGCCATTTTGTAATTCCCCGAACCTAAATAAATGCAACTGTATTGCAGAATAAGTTCAACATCAAGTGACCTCTGTAGCCATGCTTTGTATTTTTCTTTTTCTTTTTCAATATCGGGAATGGCATCTATACCCTTTTCAAATTGTCCTGTCACTTTAAAATAATTTAACTCAAGGTCAGACAGTCGCTGAAACACTTCCGCCTGAACTCTTTTAGAAGAGTG
>JAEUTS010000222.1 GCA_016787005.1 Bacteroidia bacterium | reverse complement strand
GAGAATTCTGCTAGTTCGCCTGTGATCATTATCCAGGGCGACCATGGTTTTAATATGCTTGATGGAAGTGATAAAATAACTGAGGCAAACAGCATTTTAAATGCTATTCACCTTCCCGAAGGAGTTAACGCAAAGGCTCCTGCAACAATAACACCAGTAAACACATTCTGGTTTGTGCTCAACTCTGTGTTCGGATTTCATTTTAAACAAGAGGAAGACCGGTTATATTATGTGAACGAGAATACGTTTGATTGTACAGAGATAAAGTAGCGGTTAAGTTTTGAGTAGTTATTTCAATAGCTTTTCTATTGCCGTTGCGTAATATTCATGTTCCAGTTTATGAATTTTAGCGGCAAGCGTTTCGGGAGTATCCGTTAGAGCCACGTCACACTTCACTTGTAAAATAATTTCTCCTTCATCGTAGTTTTCATTCACGTAATGGATAGTAATGCCGCTTTCTTTTTCCTGGCTGGCAATAACTGCTTTATGAACATGAGCCCCATACATTCCCTTTCCGCCAAATTTTGGAAGTAATGCGGGATGTATATTCACAATTTTGTTGTGAAAAGATTTATTTAAATAGGCGGGTATCAACCACAGGAATCCGGCAAGCACAATAAGATCAATGTTATATTTTTTTAATTCATCAAGCAAAAATTTAGTTTCGGAAAAAGTCTTCCTATCGATCAATAGGTGAGGAATGTGTGAAGCCTTAGCTCTTTCTATCACATGGGCTTTAGGATTATTGGTTACGATCAATGCCACACGGGCCAGATCACCTGATTTGAAATGATTGATCAGCTGTTGGGCATTTGTGCCTTCACCGGAAGCGAATACTGCAATTCTTTTCATACATCTTATACGCTGTTTCTTATTTTTCTACAATACAGATCCAAACAATATTCACAGAATGCTAGTTGCAACAGGGGATCGAGACATAAAATGTGGTCCCTTTCCCTTCTTCTGTTTTAAACCATATTTTCCCTCCGCAACTTTCAATAATGTTTTTCGCCATAACAAGTCCCAGCCCCATTCCGGCGGTTTTGGTCGTGAAATTCGGAGTAAATATTTTATCAACAAAATCACTGCTTATCCCATTGCCGTTATCTTCCACTTTTACCAGAAAATGATCATTCTCCTTTGCCATTAATACTTTTATTCGTCCCTCCTGGGTTTCCGGAATTGCCTGTATTGCGTTTTTAATGAGGTTGTTGAATACGCGGAGCAATTGCTCTTTATCAGCGAATACCAAAGCTTCACCATTTGTTTCATTTACATATTGAAAAACTGAGCCTTCTGTTTCTTTGAATAAGGAAATAGTGTTCAGCAAAATATTGTTCAGGTCAATCTTTTCATTATTGGGCTTAGGCATTTTTGCAAAACTCGAAAACGCACTTGCTATAGATGATAAAGCATCTATCTGTTCAATGAGTGTGTTGGTTATACGTTGAAGTTTTTGCTCCCTGTCTGGCGTCTTGTCGCTCCACATTCGCTGTAAGTGTTGTACACTAAGCTTCATCGGGGTGAGTGGATTTTTGATCTCATGTGCCACCTGTTTAGCCATTTCGCGCCAGGCGCTTTCCCGTTCCGACCGGGCAAGCAGATCTGCGCTTTTGGTCAGTTCCATGATCATTCGATTGTATTCTTTTACAAGGCTGCCTATTTCATCATTATCAGTCCAATCAATAGGGTCATTTATCTTTCCCAATTGGATTTTGGCAAGTTTATCCTGTATAAGTTTAAGCGGACGGGTTACGTAATTGGAAATAAAAATGGCCATTAATACAGAAAGAGCAAAAAGTAAAACATAAATATTGATTAATGCAACAAGAAATCCGGCAATCTCTTTTTCTAACTCTGTTTGCTTTGCGAAGTAAGGCAGATTTATATAAGCCAGCAGCTCCCCGTCTTTTCCTTTAAAGGGAACATAAGCTGAAAGATATTCAAGGTTGCCGATTTCCTCGTCATGTATATACTGTGTCTTCTGACGAATGGCCATTTGCAGGTATGCATCCGGATTCATTTTTGTTGAGGCCAGGCCCTCTTCAAAGATTTTAGGCTGCGACGATGCATAAATATTTCCATGCAGGTCGTATAAATTAACGTCTGTAAAAAAAACAGAAGAGAGTTTTTTAAGAACATAATTCGTATACTCCTTAAAGCCGGTGTTAAGCGCTGTTTCATTCCCGAGCTTACTGCCCAGTTCAACCGATACTGAATTTATCTTTTCACTGATACTTTCCCTGTTTTTTACTTCATACTGTTGTTTAATATATATTATTGTTCCTGTACCGAATAAGGCCAATGAAATCAGCACGATAAGTACTAGTAAAAATTGTATCCTGTATTTAAAACTATTGTGATCAAAAAGACCTCCACGGATAACCTGACGAACAAGTATTACTACCAAAACAATAAGGCTGAAGAAGCTAAACAAGTATGAAAAGCAGGTTACAATATCAAGTAATGTTTGCGAAGGCTGGCTGATAACAACAACTGTGGAGCTATTAGGTGAAAAGCTCAGGTGATTATATCCGTCTGAATCAATAAAAGTAAAGTTCGTTCTATTTGAAATGAATTGCTGTGGGGTCAAACTAAACCGGAATTTACCATATTGACTGATTAACACATTATTTTTATACTTTGCATAAGAGTAATTAAAGAGATCTCTGTCAATCCCCATGTTCCTGTCGAGTAATAATTCAGGGAACCCGATTTCTTCGGGAAGGAATCGGGTATCCAGTTCAGCATATATGGTGGCCAGTTTTCGTTTTCCGTACCGATCAGTTGTAACAGGCAATTTGGCCATGTAACTTATTTTTCCTGAATTATTTTTCAAAAAGTAAAAGTGCTCGCTGGCTGTTTCCTGGCCTTCTTGTTGAATGATATCATCATAATAGGCATTGGTTTCAATGACTGAGCCCGCGGGTTTTATAAATACCCTGCAAAGGGTATCGAACACTGTAAATCTTATGTTGTATTTGTCCCAATAGCCCCCGAAATAATTCTGACGCAAGCGTTTTTCAAATGCATTAATGTCCTTTTCGGGCTGTAGCAGGTAGCTCACGAGTAAGCTGTCGGAACTCAACTTCTCTTCCACTTCGGTGAACAGGTGTTCAGTCAACGGATCTTTGTCAGCAGCCAGTTTTTCGGCAATTACAATACGGTTTTCATGTTCTTTTCCACGTACTTCTTTTGTGAATGTGTGTACGCTGTATATGGAAAACAGGAAAACAATGAGTACTATGTCAGGAAATGAATATCCTCCGCGGGACACTTTGTTTTTAACCATGTATATACATATCGTAATAATAAGAGGCATTGAAATATAGATCCAATCGACATAACCGATGATGTGACAAATGATGGAGAACAGGATAGCGGAAGTTAAAAATAAATTAATGTGTGATCTTAAGGACAATTGCAAATGGTTCACCATGTTGATCACCCAATTTGCGGCGAGAAAAAAGGAAAGTAATAGCAGGGCAAGAATTATAAATCCGGCGTAACTCAGGGCATTAAGACTGAAAATATTGTTTATGTTAAATGAAATATTGGAATTTTCGATAAGACTTATAAAAAATTTATTTATAATAAGTGATCCGCAGAAAAGTGTGAAAAGCAGCAGGGAGGCAACAATTGAAAATTTATTTTTCAAGAGCTTATTTTCAGGCCCGGCAGTTACGGATAAGTTCAAATAGATACCGATCGTAAGGATGAATACAGTGTTTAAAAGCAAGTCCCCCAATGAGGGCAACCAAAATGAGGTGGCATCACCATAGAATTGAGGACCGAATAAGGGGGTGGAATAAAGAGCTTCCGGCAAATGAAATTTTATAGTGATAAAACGTAAAGCCGCGAGGCTGAAAATAAAGGGCAGGACTCTAAAGGGATTATTGAGATTGGAATACAAAGAAGGATCAAATAATAAATATAATCCCAGCACAAGCAGTATAAGCCCGATAAGACCCAGGACTACCGGCCAACTATATGTTTCGGATCCTGCTTCGTTATTTTCATTGAACTTTAAGGTGAACAGGTAGTTCCCGGAATGATCATGAACGGCAAGAGCATCGGCACTATTGCCTTTCAGCAGGCGGGTATCACTGGGTAATGAGAACTGCTTTTGAAATTTATTAAGAAGGTAATCGTTTTGATAAGGATAATCAGTTTTGATCAGGAAAAGTCCAATGCAGTTTTTGGTAGATGCGGATGATTTTGTACGGAGAACTTCGAACCATCCATTGCGCAGCCGGGCCAGTTTGTCATCCAGGCAAACAGTTTTCATATAATTTTCTACGGCTGCTGAGTTGTCAGACCAGAACTTTAAGGTGTCGTTCTCGTATATCAGCAGTACATACCCAAACTCTTTGTAAAGCTTATTGTAGTATTCGGGTTTTTCCGTGAATAAACGGGTGTAGCTTTCTTTCGAAGCTCGCTCAGTCAAGACCTCTAACTCATGTTCGAGCTGCAACTCTTTCTTATGTAAAACAGATTCGAATTTTTGAAGCTCAGGAATATGATCCGTATCGGATGTTCCCTGAAGTACATAACTTAGTAAAATTGCGGCAAGCCCCGATAATAAAAGGCGAAAGGAGTATGAGGATAGCCACTTCAAGAGTCAAAAAAATTAAAAGTAAAGGTAGCAATTAAGGCGTTAAAAAATGTAATTTTGTAACTCAATGGCCAAACAAAAGAACAAACTCAAGCCAGCAAAAGAAGAAGCAGTTAAAGAAGCCCGACTTCCGATGCCGTCATCTTCTTTGTTCTCGTTTTCAGACTTCCGCACCCAGGCGATCATACTATCAATTATCGGGTTTGTATTTTACTTCAATTCATTTTTTAATGAGTTCGCTTTAGATGATGGCATTGTTATTATAAAAAACGAATATGTACAGCAGGGAATAAGGGGAATTCCCAAAATACTGAGTAAGGATGCTTATGATAGTTTTTACCGGTCTATGAACGCAAAGGATCAACTGTCAGGGGGGCGTTACCGCCCTTTGTCAATTGTTACTTTCGCTATTGAGCAACAGTTTATCGGAACTAATCCCGACGGGAAAGCTATCCCCAACTGCTGGGATAAAAACGGGAACGGGAAAACAGATGTCGAAGAAGATTTGAACGATGACGGCCTGTGGAACGAAATGGATTGTGCTATATATGGTATGCATGTTCGTCATGCCATCAATGTATTGATATATGTTCTTTCTGTTGTTGTACTACTTTACTTTTTAAGAAATATTGTTTTCCCGCTGGAGCCGGACATTGCTTTTATAGCCACATTGTTGTTTACCATTCATCCGCTCCACACAGAGGTGGTAGCTAATGTGAAGAGTCGTGACGAGATCATGTCGCTGCTCTTTATTTGTTTAACCTTTATTTATGCATTCCGTTATAGGGACGATAATAAAACAGCCACTCTGCTTAAAGCTTTGTTATGCTTTTTTCTTGCGTTGTTGTCGAAGGAATATGCCATCACACTCATTGTCCTGCTTCCGCTTGCTTTTTATCTCTTCAAAAATTACTCGTTTCAAAACGGGATAAAAGCTTTTCTACCATATACTTTGGTGGTAGTTGTTTACCTCGTGATCCGTCTTTCTATAGTGGTGCTTAAAGCGAATGTTCCGGATAATGAGGTGTTGAATAACCCTTATTTGTTTGCAACTAAAGTACAAAAGATGGCAACAGAGATATCCACCACACTTAACTACCTTAAACTATTAATATTTCCTCATCCGCTGTCAGCGGACTATTCATACAATGCCATTCCTTATAAGGATTTTACGAATCCTGTCGTTTGGCTTTCACTGTTCGTTCATGTAGGGATGATCATAGCAGCGATAAAGCTTTTTAAGAAGCGACATGTATTATGTTTTGCCATTGCGTTTTACCTGATGAATTTATTTTTGGTTTGTAATATTTTTTTGAACATAGGCGCTACCATGGGCGAACGTCTGATCTATCATTCGTCTGTTGGGTTTGTTATCGCTCTCGCTTTCATGCTGGTAAAGGGATTTAAAAAAATGCGTGTAGCTGCTGCCTCAAGGCGGATAGTTCTCCTGGGACTTCTTGCTATAGTTATTGTAGCAAGCGCTTTCAAAACTATTGAGCGCAACGCCGAATGGAAAAATGATATAACATTGTTTACAAAAGATGTGGAAACAGTTCCTGGCAGTACGTTAGCTAATGGAAATGCCGGAGCTCGCTACATTGATCTTTCAGAACGTCCGGAAAACAAAGGAAAACAGAAAGAGTTGCTCGCGAAAGCGATCGGATACCTTGATAAAGCCATCGCCATACATCCACGTTATGTGACAAGTTACATCAATCGTGGTTTGGCGTATTATAAATTGGATGACCTGGAAAAAACAAAAGCGAATTGGGATATGGTGGAAGTATATTACCCGCATTATCCTGATATACCAAGGTATAAGGACATTCTGGCAACAGGTTATCTGAACCGCGGACTTGACCTGGGAAAGAATCATAAGGTAATGGAAGCTATTGCCGAAATGGAAAAAGCTAAACAGATCGCGCCAAATAACCCTGAAATCTGGTATAACATCGGCGGTGCATATTTTACTATCAATGATTACCAGAAGGCACTGGAAGCATGGGGTAAAACATTGGAGATCAAACCCGATCACCAGCAGGCACAGCAGGGTTACATGGAATTAAAAAAGATTATCGCAAATCAACCTGTTCAAAGCAAATAAAATATGGCAGCAAAAGACAAATACGGAATTACACAAGCCCTGCAGGAGCTTGGATTGAAGCGCCTCAATAAAGGGATCAGTACCGGTGTAAAATGGTACGATACAAAGGGTGACCGTATAGATTCTTATTCTCCATCAGACGGAGAATTGATCGGAATTGTGAACCAGGCAACTAAAATTGATTATGAGAAAATGATGAAAGTCGCAGAAGAGGCTTTTGTTACGTGGAGGATGATCCCGGCTCCAAGGCGCGGAGAGATAGTAAGACAAATGGCGGATGAATTCAGAAAAAATAAGGAAGCATTGGGGAAACTCGTATCATACGAGATGGGGAAGATATACCAGGAAGGCCTGGGTGAAGTGCAGGAAATGATCGATATATGCGATTTTGCGGTTGGTTTGTCGCGCCAGTTGTATGGGTTATCTATGCATTCCGAGCGGCCCAAGCATCGAATGTATGAACAATGGCACCCCCTTGGTATTGTCGGAGTAATATCTGCCTTTAACTTTCCTGTTGCCGTGTGGAGTTGGAACGCTATGTTGGCGCTTATATGCGGCGATGTGGTGGTTTGGAAACCTTCTGAAAAGACGCCATTGTGTGGCATTGCTTGTCAAAATATAATTGCCGGAGTATTAAAAAACAATGATGTGCCGGAGGGAGTTGTTAATTTGATTATTGGTAATTCACATATAGGAGAATTGATTTGCAAAGACAAACGCATTCCTCTTGTATCGGCCACAGGTTCAACACGCATGGGAATTAATGTGGGAACAGCCGTTGCGCAGCGCCTGGGACGTTCATTATTGGAACTGGGAGGAAATAATGCCATTATTATTACAGAACATGCTGACCTGGATATGGCATTGAGGGCAGTTTTGTTTGGGGCGGCCGGAACTGCAGGCCAGCGTTGTACTACAACACGCAGGTTGATAATAAAGGACAGCATTTACACCTCCTTTAAAGAAAAATTAGAGAAAGCTTATTCACAGATACATATCGGTCATCCACTTGAGAATGGAACGATGGTAGGACCGCTTATTGATAAACAGGCGGTTCGCATGTTTGAAGAAGCGATAAAAGAGGTGAAGGCTGAGGGAGGAAAGGTAGTTTGTGGAGGTGAAGTGCTGAAGGGTAAAGAATTTGAGTCAGGCTGCTACGTTACTCCATGTATTGTGGAAGCTAAAAATTATTATAAAAGAGTTCAGCAGGAGACCTTTGCACCAATATTGTATTTAATGAAATATTCAAAAATTGAAGAAGCCATACAAATGCAAAATGATGTGCCTCAAGGATTGTCATCATCCATCTTCTCTGGAAATATATTGGAAACTGAAAAATTTCTTTCGCCGGAAGGTTCTGATTGCGGGATAGCCAATGTAAATATAGGAACCTCCGGGGCAGAAATTGGAGGGGCATTTGGCGGCGAAAAAGATACCGGTGGAGGACGCGAGTCGGGATCGGATGCATGGAAGGCCTATATGCGCAGGCAGACCAATACGATCAATTACGGAACGGAGTTGCCTTTGGCACAGGGAATAAAATTCGATATTTAGCTTTCGGAGTAAATCTTATTAAACAATAAAACAAATGAACAAAATGAGAACAATAGCCCTTCTGTCAAGCCTGGTGCTTTATTTCTGCATAAACGCTCAGCAAAACACCGTTGAAAAAAAACCGGTTGAGACTATGTGGATTGGGAAATTAAGATTGAACGACAGCACTCTTTTGTATTTTGACCTCGGAATATTAAACGCAAAAACAGGGAAACAAATGATCATTCATAATGGCGAGGAGAGCATAACTATAACCCAGGTTACAGAAACAAAGGACTCACTGAGTTTTAAAATGCCGGTTTTTGATTCGGAATTCAAATGCAAAAAGGCAGGAGATTCAATTTCTGGATCATGGATCAATCATATGAGAAAGACAAATAATGTTTTACCTTTTAGTGCCACAAAGACAAGTAAAAACAGCGAGACTTCAGAAACGCATTCATCAATCATCAAAACCAAATGGGAAATGACTTTCAATCCCTCCACTACTGATGAATACAAAGGAATAGGGTTAGTTGAGCATGGTAGCAAGGCCGGAGATCGGGTTGAAGGAACAATATTAACCGAAACAGGCGATTACCGCTATCTTGCAGGCTCATTCCTTGATGATCAGACGCTTTACTTTTCCTGTTTTGATGGGGCCCATGCGTTTATGTTTAAAGCGAAATTGAAGCCCGACACTACCCTTGAAGGCGATTTCTGGTCGGGCTCGCATGGACATGAAAAGTGGAAAGCCAAGCTTAACGATAGATTTGAATTAAGAAACCCGGACTCACTAACTTTTTTAAAACCCGGGTTTGACAAATTCGAGTTTTCCTTTCCTGATCTGACTGGTAAGAAAGTTTCAATCACTGATCCAAAATATAAAGGCAAAGTTGTTATTGTGCAGATCATGGGTTCATGGTGTCCGAATTGTATGGACGAGACGAAATTTCTGGCTGGATTTTATGATAAGCAAAAAGCTAAGGGACTTGAGGTGGTAGCATTGGCTTATGAGCGGACAGGCGATATACCTAAAGCTGTTACTAATGTTCAGCGTGTAAAGAAGAAGTTTAACTGCAATTATGATGTTTTGATTGCATCAACTTCTTCAGAGAAAGATGTAGCCGCAAAAACGCTTCCTATGTTGAATCATATAATGTCGTACCCCACAACAATCTTTATTGATAAAAAGGGGAAGGTCAGAAAAATTCATACAGGGTTTAATGGACCTGCAACAGGTAAATACTACGACGAATTTGTAGAGGAAATAAATAAGTTTGTGGAGAAGTTGATAAAAGAATAAAATCCTAGTAGATTGTCAAAATCTAAATAAATAATCTGGTTGTTGATTGCTATCGGTTTATTTTAAGTATTTTTATTGTTTGCAGATCATTGCGATATTGTATGCTCAGTAAATACAAGCCATCCGGGAGGTATTCAATATTCACTGTTTTTTTATAGCTGCCCAACACATTTGTGTTATCAATTTCCTGCACTATGTCGCCAAGTACATTTGTTAGTTTTATTAATATTTTATCGCTCTTTTCAAAATCGGCTGCTATGGAAAATGTATTAGTAGCAGGGTTGGGATAAATTGTTAATGATAAATTTCGATCAAACTTATTAAGAATCCCCATTATATAAGAAGTGCACTTCGGAATAAATTTATTATAGAAATATGCAGGGATTAGTATACTGCTTGTATCATTATATGTAAAGCACGTTGTGTAATATGCTATTGGTCTGGGTTCCGTGTTTACATATTCATTAAGGATACCTCCAGTTCCATTGATCAAGCCTTTTATCCAATAACTTCTTAAAGAATTCCCCATTCCAAATGGGGATGTCAAATGATAGTAGTAAACCGATTTGTTTCCAATTTTTCCGAAGTTAACATTTGAGATGCTGTCTATTTTTATTTTTATATTCTTCAAATCAGCACATGTTCCGTAATTGCAATACCTTCCCAGCTCATCTCCTAAAACAGAAAGGGTATCGCCAGGCACAACATTAAAATTAAAAATTGTGTATTTAATGGAGGCTGATGTATCATAAAATAGGGAAACTTTATTGCTGTCAATAATGAACGATATATTTGTTGGGAAGTTCCCCGATATAATTGGAGCACTAAGTGAATCTTGCCGGGAGTCAATCTTTATTTTGTAAGTAAATAAGCCAGTATTGTAAATATGTTGTTTTCTGTAATTGTAATAAAATTTCATTGGAGGGTTAATATCTTGTGTTTCAACGATACTAAATACATCAATTGTGTCAAATGATTGCGCGAAAATTTTATTTGTAACCATCAGAAAACAACACGATATAATTAATGAATAGCGCATATCCTAGTGGTAAATTAGTATCGGGATTACGAATTATATAAAAATAGCAAAAGCTTTATAAGTCCAATTGGAATTGCTGATAAAAAATAAAAATTTAAATCCGCCCCTTTCTTTGCATTGAATAATGTTGTGCAATTTTTCTCACCCTTCAGGATTTGACGTTGAGAAAGGTTTCTATCTTTTCTCCTATTTTCTCTCCTTCAATAAGAAATCCATCATGGCCATAAGGTGAATCTATTATGGCAAGTTGCGCTCCTTTTATATGTTCTGCGAGGTATTTCTGTTCAACCGGCGGACAAAGCATATCGCTTGAAATTCCGATCACCAATGTTTTGGCTTGTATACTTGCAAGCGCTTTTTCAATGCTGTTACGGTTTCTGCCTACATTATGACTGTCCATTGTTTTAGTGATCAGCCAATAACTTTGCGCATTAAAGCGCTTCACCAGTTTTTCGCCCTGGTAATTAATATAGGAAGAGGCCTTGTAATCATCTGTTTTTAACTGATCGGGGTCGTCCTGTGTATCTACAAAAGACCTGTAATTCCTATAGGTAAGCATGCCGATTGCACGTGCAGTTTTCAACCCCATTGCACCAGCTGAAAGCGAATCATCTTTCCAGGTAGGATCGGTTTCAATAGCCAAACGTTGAGCTGTATGTATCGCAATCCCCCAGGCCGACTCTTTGGCGCTGGTCGTAAGAACTATAATATTTTTAATGTTCGTCGGCTCCATTATTGCCCATTCTAATACCTGGTAACCGCCCATGGAGCCTCCGATTGCAATTTTGATTTTTTTTATGCCAAGGTGCTCCCGCAATAGTATGTGCGCTTTGACCATATCGCGTATAGTAACCTGTGGAAAGCCCGAATAATAAGGATGTTTGGTTTTAGGGTTCACCGTTAAGGGCCCCGAAGTGCCATAACAGGAGGCCAGAATATTAGCGCAAACAATAAAATATTTTTTTGGGTCGAACTGTTTGCCTTCTCCAACGAGGGAGTTCCACCAATCGGCCGGATCTGAGTTTGCGGTAAGCGCATGGCAAATCCAAACAACATTTGAGCCATCGGCATTTAACTCACCATAAGTATGATATGCAATTTCAAGACCGGGCAATTGTTTTTCCGATTCAAGGGTAAAGGGACGATCGTATCTA
>JAEUTS010000185.1 GCA_016787005.1 Bacteroidia bacterium | reverse complement strand
CCAGGTGCCGGATAGTTGTTTTTGAATCATTCCGGCCTCTAAACCAATGCCTAATGTGCCGGGACCAACAACCATATGATACGAATAGGCTGCTTTAGCGATCAATGTTTTATCAAAACCTAACTGGTCGCTGCAAACTGTAAGACCTAAGCCACCATGAACAGGATTCACGAACGCGTCAATACTTATAAGGCCGGTTTTAGGAGCGCCAGGGAAACTTACCCACTGTTGTCTGTATAATGCTGTGGCACAGATAGCTTTATTGGTTCCGGCGAATCCGGGATTTATAGAAAGTTTATTAAACATATTCTGGCTAAACTGTGCATCTTGCTGCGCAAATGATGCACCTGCAATAACAGCTAACGCAAGTGTGGTAAGGGTTTTTTTCATCTTCAAAAGAAATTTTTTAATGGTTCGTGTACAATTACTGGAACGCTAAACTACTAATAATATTTATAAATACCAACCTTATGAACAATTTTTTGAAAAAAGAGTTAATAATTTCATCAAATTTGAGGGTTACCCCAATTTTTGAAAGGTTTGCCACCATCTGTCGGGCATTTCATCTTTACAAGCTTCCTGATATTCATCGTATGAGCAGGGTACCCAATAATGTCGTTCAAATTTAAGTCGTTTATCAGGTGGGTAAGGAACTTCCATCCACCACCTGTCGCTTTTATTGCTTTTATAAAAAGTAAGTTCATATTCATTGTTTTTGATCACAACACGGTATTTTGTGTAATCGGTTCCGGTTTTAAACGGGAAATCCTGCTTACGGTTACAAAATCCTTCCACAAAATACCAGATCATTTGAGCAACAAGGTGAGCTGTTTGTCCGGCCTTGTCCTTTTTAGGGTTAATTTCATAAAAGCCAATGGAAGTCAGTTTATCGCTCATGCCGGCATACCGGGTGATCTGGCAAGCCTCTTCTCCATAAAAACCATTAGGCGTGGTATTGTAACATCCGGGAGCATCGCTTTGACGAATAGCCGATATATCGAAACTCAGCATATCAGCATTCCGTACAATCGGTTCTACCTTCTCAATTTTAGCTCGTACCTGTCCGAGACGGTACACATCGAAATATAGCTTGGTCATCAGGTCGAGTTCTTTGTGATCCACAAAGTAGGTTTGATAACCTATGTTGCTGTAATTGAAAAGATAATTGGGCTGCTGCAGAATTATTTTTCCTAAATATGTTTTTGAATTGAGTGTTTCATCAGCATCGCCCAGGTCGAAGTTCTGATCGATAGCTACCATGTTGATGGTTTGTGAAAGTTTTTCGTAGGCCTGGTATTGTGCAAAGGCGATGTCATTGCCGCCGCCGATAATTATCGGAATTATTTTTTGAGAAATTAACTGTGAGCAGGCATCTGCAACGGCAAAATAAGTGTCTTCAACGGCATGCCCTGTTTTAATATTCCCGAGGTCAACGATTCCAATATTGAATTTGTGATCCGAAAGTTTATAAAGGTATTCGCGGATGTAATGAGCCGCCTGCCCGCAGCCCTCATTGTTAAGGGATCTGCGATCCTCTTCAACACCAATGATGGCCAGTTTAACTTTTTCGAGTTTCGGAAATTCACTTTCTGTGGAGAAAATTCTGATGGTCGCGCCGAGTCGGTTTTTGGAATAAGACACGCCATCGTTAAAAACTGACAGGTCGATCGGTGAGAAGAAATCTTTTATCTCCATTTAAAAATTATAAATTGTAAAATTACAAACCTTCCTGTCGACAGGTTGCAGAGATTACGCTTTGACCCTGGCTTTACTCTTTTTTGCAATTGGTTTTTTAACTGCTTTTTTTGTTTTCACCTGACTTGCAGGACTAACTGTTTTTTTTGCGGCTTTTTCTTTTTTTGCTGCAGGGTTTTTCCCTTTTGTGAATTTTCCGAATTTCGCTTTGGTGATCTCGTCGCTCGATGCGACTCCTGCGACTTCTAAGCATTCCTGTAGTGTAAGGTCAGCAGGCGCTTTGCCTTTGGGTATTTTAAAAAATTTACGTCCGATCTGTATGCATGGTCCGTAGCGTCCATTCACGACTTTCACATCCGCGTTCTCCGGGAACAGTTTAATGTTCTTTTCGGCGTCTTTTAAAAGTTTGGCATCAATCAGCTCAATGGCACGGGGCAATGTAACACTGAAGGGGTCTTCGCCTTTGCTAAGTGAAGCAAATGTGTTACCGTATTTAATATAGGGTCCGAAGCGGCCTTTGTTAACACTTATTTCCTGGCCATTGTGTGTGCCTAATACTTTAGGCATTTTGGGTAACCTTAAAATTTCTTCGCAACGTTCAAGTGATATAGTGTATGGATCGTCTTCGCGCGGAATGGAAACAAAGGCGCCGTTGTTTTTTATGTATGGTCCGAAACGACCTATTGCAACAACAATATCATCGTTTTCAAATTTGCCAACTATGCGCGGAAGTTTAAATAATGTTAATGCATCTTCTAAAGTGATATTGTCGATACGCTGATCTTTGCGCATGCTTGCATAGCGGGGTTTCTCTTCATCGTGTTGCTCTCCAAGCTGCACCATTGGGCCAAAGCGGCCAATACGCACTAACACAGTTTTGCCCGTTTTCGGATCTTTGCCTAAGATCTTTTCACCACTTGCGCGTTCACTTCCTTCGGCTGCTTCAACGGTTTTATGAAAGGGTTTGTAAAACTCCTCGAGCATTTTTGTCCATGTTAATTTACCTTCAGCAATTTCATCGAACTCTTCTTCAACATGTGCAGTAAAATTGTAATCGAGAATCTCTTTGAAGTTAGCGATCAGGAAATCTGTAACGACCATGCCGATATCGGAAGGAAACAGTTTTGATTTTTCGGCACCGGTATTCTCACTTTGCACTTCCTGTTTAAGTTCGGTGCCTTTAAGTGTAAGGAGATTGTAGTTGCGGGGAAATCCGACACGATCTTCTTTTACAACATACCCGCGTTTTTGTACGGTCGATATAGTTGGGGCATAAGTTGAGGGACGGCCAATACCAAGCTCTTCAAGTTTTTTAACGAGGCTGGCCTCTGTGTAGCGCGGCGGGTGGTGCGAGAAACGTTCGGTCGCAGTTATGCTTTGCGAAATTAATTTTTCATTGACTTTCATAGGCGGAAGAATGCCCTCTGTGGCTTCGTCTTCATCGCCATCGTTCTCTTTGGTTTCCATATAAACTTTCAGGAAGCCATCGAACTTGAGTACTTCACCCTGGGCTATAAAATTTTCACTTGCTGTTGACACTGCAATAGTAACAGTCGTTTTTTCCAATTCAGCATCCGCCATTTGCGAAGCCAATGTGCGTTTCCAGATCAGGTCGTACAGGCGCATTTCCTGCACCTCGCCATCAACTGTGGGCTGGTTCATGTAGGTAGGGCGGATAGCTTCGTGAGCCTCCTGCGCGCCTTTGCTCTTGGTTTTATACTTTCTAAGTTGGTGATACTTGTCGCCGTAAATTCGTTTGATCTCATTTTGTGCGGCGTCCAGGGCTGCATCCGAAAGATTAACACTGTCGGTACGCATGTAAGTTATTTTTCCGGCTTCGTACAGGCGTTGCGCAATACTCATGGTATGTGCAACCGAATAACCGAATTTGCGGCCGGCTTCCTGCTGAAGGGTTGATGTGGTGAATGGTGCCGAAGGAGATTTACGGGCGGGCTTGGTTTCTAAGTTTGAAATTGTAAAGATCGCGGTCTTGCATTTTTCAAGAAATGTTTTGGCTTCATCCAGCGTGCCTAATTTTTTCGAAAGCTCGGCTTTGATAATGGCTTTGCCTTCTGTTTCAAATATTGCGGATACTTTATAATTTGAAACACTTTTAAAATTCATGATCTCACGTTCGCGTTCAACAATTAAGCGAACAGCAACGCTTTGCACACGGCCTGCTGAAAGAGATGGTTTTACTTTTTTCCACAGTATGGGCGACAACTCATAACCAACCAGGCGATCCAGTACTCTACGTGCCTGTTGCGCATCAACCAAATGCTGATCTATTTTGCGTGGATTATCAATGGCTTTCAAAATAGCGGGTTTGGTGATCTCGGAATAGACCACGCGTTTTGTTTTTTTATCATTGAGACCCAACGCTTCATATAAATGCCAGGCAATGGCTTCCCCTTCACGGTCCTCATCCGTTGCTAACCAAACCGTGTCGGCACTTTTCGCTAATTTTTTTAATTCGGCAACAACACCTTTCTTTTCCGGGGATATCTCGTATTGAGGTTCAAAATTATTCGCGATGTCAATACCCATTTTCTTTTGAATAAGGTCGCGGATATGGCCGATAGATGATTTAACGGTGTAATCTTTTCCTAAAAATCCTTCAATTGTTTTTGCCTTAGCAGGAGACTCAACTATAAACAGGTTCTTTGCCATACCTTATAATTAGTGGATTTTAAAAATCAATTAAACCGGTCAATTTTTGAAATGTGCCGAACTGCAAAGAAAAACACTTTGATATGACATTTGCAAATCAAATTTTTTTGGCAGTTTGATTATATATATATTATATATATATATAAGCTCCAAAAACTTTTTTTCAACAATCCGATTTGTGCCATTTTGTCAGGTGCTTGGAAATGGTTATATTTGTCTCAGCTCCGCCTTCACTGAAATAGTTTCGGCAGACAAAGCTAAATCCCTTTCCAAATAAGAGAGGGACTTTTTATCTGAAGCAGTTTAATGTTAGTACACAGAATGGAAAACAAAGTAATTGATGAGTCGAGACAGGGTGAAGCATTGCTTTTGAATGTTGATAAAAACATTGACAAGCCAGCCGGCCGTCAGGTATTTATTGAAAGTTACGGTTGTGCTATGAATTTTTCGGACAGCGAGATCGTTGCTTCTATTTTGATCGAAAAGGGATATTCAACTACCTCTGATTATAAAAGTGCCGACCTGATTTTAGTTAATACCTGTGCTATTCGCGAGAATGCTGAGCAGCGTGTGCGCAATCGTTTAAAGGAATTTAATGTTGTAAAAAGACATAATCCCAAACTGATGGTAGGGGTTATGGGCTGTATGGCTGAACGGTTGAAGACCCAATTCTTAGAGCAGGAAAAGATCGTTGATATTGTTGTAGGCCCGGATGCTTACCGTGAATTACCCAACTTAATTGAAACAGTTGAAGGCGGACAGAAAGCCGTAAATGTTTTGCTGTCGCGTGAAGAAACGTACGCGGATATCAGTCCTGTACGGCTGGATTCAAATGGTGTAACAGCCTTTATAAGCATTATGCGCGGCTGCGATAATATGTGTTCCTTTTGTGTGGTGCCTTTTACCCGTGGCCGGGAACGCAGCCGTGATCCGGAAAGTATTGTTGCGGAGGCGAAATTATTATTTGAGCAGGGGTATAGAGAAGTTACGTTGCTTGGGCAGAATGTGGATAGTTATAAAGCCCCACCTAAATACTCCCCGAAAGGGAGGACTTTGAATGCTTCTGATTCTCCCCATTCGGGGGAGTTAGAGGGGGCTTCTATTTCTTTTTCGAAATTATTGGAGATGGTAGCGCAGGTAAGTCCGGATTTGAGGATCCGTTTTTCAACTTCTCATCCCAAGGATATGACGGATGATGTGTTACACATTATGGCGAAGTACGATAATATTTGTAAATACATTCACCTGCCTATACAATCAGGTAATTCGCGTGTACTTGAAATGATGAACAGGGGCTATAAACGTGAATGGTATTTGGAGAGGATTGCTGCTATCCGCAGGATCATTCCTGAATGCGGAATATCGACGGATATCATGACAGGTTTTTGCAGTGAAACGGAAGAAGAGCACCGGGATACATTATCGTTGATGGAAGAAGTGAAGTATGATTTTGCATATATGTTTGCATACAGCGAACGGCCTAAAACGCAGGCGGAGCGTAAGCTTGAGGATGATGTGCCGGAAGAAGTGAAACAGCGAAGACTTGCAGAAATAGTTGCTTTGCAACAAAAACATTCTGCCGAACGCACCAAACTGGGTGTAGGAAAAGTTCACCGGGTTTTGGTGGAAAGAGTTTCGAAAAAATCCGATCAGCAGCTATCCGGGCGAAATTCGCAAAATTCAGTTGTTGTTTTCGATAAACACAATTTTAAGCCGGGGGATTACGTCAATGTATTAGCGGAGAGTTGTACGGTTGCAACATTGATAGGTAAAGCAGTATAAATTTAATCTGGATCAAAAGCCAATATGACTATTCAGGACATAAAAAATCGTTTCGGTATCATAGGCAGTTCGCCTTTGCTGGAACGTGCTATGGATATTGCCATGCAGGTAGCGCCCACAGATCTGAGCGTATTAATTACCGGCGAAAGCGGTACAGGAAAAGAAGTTTTTCCGCAGATCATTCATCAGTTGAGTTCCCGTAAGCATGGGCAGTACATTGCCGTAAACTGCGGTGCTATACCAGAAGGGACCATTGATTCGGAATTATTCGGACATGAGAAGGGTTCGTTTACAGGTGCGCACGAAGCACGTAAAGGTTATTTTGAAGTGGCTAATGGCGGCACCATTTTTTTAGATGAAGTGGCAGAAATGCCTTTGGCTACCCAGGCCCGTTTATTGCGTGTATTGGAAAGCGGGGAATTTATTAAAGTGGGTTCATCCAAGGTGTTGAAAACAGATGTGCGTGTGATCGCGGCCACCAACGTAAATATTGCGCAAGCTATTGAGAAAGGGAAATTCCGTGAAGATCTTTATTATCGTTTAAATACTGTCCCTATTGTAGTTCCGCCTTTGCGCGAACGTAAGCAGGATATACATTTGTTGTTCCGTAAATTCGCCGCCGATTTCGCGGCAAAATACCGAATGCCGGGTATAAAATTAAATGCAGAAGCCGAGTCGTTGCTCACCAATTATTACTGGCATGGCAATGTGCGTCAATTGAAAAATATTACCGAACAGATTTCTGTCATCGAAAAAAACCGGGAGATAAACGCGGAAACGCTTTCAAAATATTTGCCGGAGAAGGATACCAACAGGCTGCCAATGGTGGTAAAGGGCGATGGTGCCGAATTCTCCGAGCGGGATATTTTGTATAAGGTATTGTTCGATATGAAAAAAGATCTGACCGATCTGAAGAAAGTTGTTGTGGACCTGATCGAAAATGATCATGGCCTTGAACAGGATTTTCACCCCAAGAACGAACAGATCATCAAAAAACTGTACCAGGATGTCGGCACAACCGAAACAACCGTTAAGCTCGGATATGGAAATACAAGCGTACAGCCCAAGGTAACAAATGGTGAAGAGATTCATGCACATGAAGTGGTGGAGGAGCAACCTTTATCGCTGCAGGAACTGGAGATGGATATGATAAAGAAAGCGTTGGCCAAATTTAAAGGTAAGCGTAAATCAGCGGCAAGGGAATTGGGTATTTCGGAACGAACTTTGTACAGGAAAATTAATGAGTATAAATTGGATTTGTAACCTCACCCTGCCTACGCTGACACTTCGACTCCGCTCTGTGTGTCAGCTTCGGCAGGCAGGCCCACCCTCTCAAATGATGAGAAATAATGACTAAAGCCTTTTTACTTCTTACTTCTTACTTCTTTCTTCTTACTTCCACCGGATGTAAAATGCGTTACTCTTTAAACGGCGCGAGCATTCCACCGGAAGCGAAGACGGTTTCTGTTTTGTATTTTACAAATAATACCGCATTGGCCCCGCCAACACTCAGTCAGCATTTTACAGAAGCAATGAAGGATATTTGTGCCACTCAGACAAAGCTTGGATTGGTGAATAAAGGCGGCGACCTGAGTTTTGAAGGATATGTGTCGGATTACAGGGTTTCACCGTTAGCTATTCAGACCAACGACCAGGCTGCATTGAGCAGGTTAAGTGTTTCTGTGCAGGTGAAATACATTAATAAATTTGACGAGAAGAAAAATTTTGAAACTACATTTACGCGCTTTGCAGATTTTAATAGTACCTTGAGCCTTGCAAGCCAGGAGCCTACTTTGATCCCGCTTATTAATAAACAGTTAACCGAAGATATTTTTAATAAAGCATTTAGTAACTGGTAGACCTCTCCCTAACCCTCTCCGAAGGAGAGGAAGGTTGACGTTAGGATTTATAAATTAAAGTTAAATTAGTCCTCTCTCCTTTGGAGAGAGTTAGAGAGCGGTTTTGAACAGACAACAATTCATATCGTACATGCAGCAGCCCGAAGTATTATCGGCTGACAGCGAAGCTTTACTTGATAGTTTGTTGAAAGAGTATCCTTTTTTTCAGACGGCGCAGATGTTGTATGCGAAGAATTTATCCAATCAAAATAGTATTCAATTTAATAATCAATTAAAGGTGGCAGCGGCTTATTCGGGCGACCGGAAAGTGTTGTATAACCTGATCAAAAAACAAAAAGGTGATGCTACTTTAACAGTTGAGCGTGAGGTAGTTTTTGTTCAGCCTGTTGTTGAAACGATTGTTAATCCTATAGTTCAACCGGAATTAAAACAGGAGAAACTGATCGGGGATATAGAACAGAAGGTTGAAAAACTGCTTGATGAGAAAATAGAAAAGCTGAGTTCGAAACTGGATGAAGCGACTAAAGCAATTGAGCAACGGTTGGTTGATGTCGAAAAACAATCGGATGAAATTAAACCGAAAGTTGAAGTAAAGCCGCCGGTAGCTATTAAACCTCCAAAGGATATTGAATTGGTTTATTCAATCGAAAAGGAATTTGAAGGTGATCTAAAACCAACTGTTGATGCGGGTAAGATTAACGATCTGGCAAAGGATGTTATTAACGAAGCCATTGACGCAAGTGTGGAGATACAGATGTCGCATCTGATTTACCAGGAAGAACAGAAAAAGAAATTAAAGGCTAAAGCTGAACTTTCTAAACCTGTGAAGCAGGAAGGTTTGGATAAAAATGCGATTCTACCGTTCAATAGTTGGTTAAAGAGCACCAAGCGTTTTGCTACTGAAAAGGAGGTTAGCCGCCAGCATGTACTCGAAATAATTGACGAATTTACCCGCAAACAGGAAACAGAAGGTGTTAAGCCAAGAGCGGAATTCTTCTCTCCTGAAAATATGGCGAAAAAAAGCACAGAGTTTGACGAAAGCCTTATAACTGAAACACTTGCTAAAATATTGGTGAAGCAAAAGGACTATAATAAGGCTATTCGGGCATATGAAAGCTTAAGTTTGAAATATCCGGAAAAAAGTGTTTTCTTTGCAGCCCAAATTCTTGAAATACAAAAACTAAAATCAACATAAAATAATGGGAACGTTTATATCGATATTGATTCTTATAGTAAGCATACTTTTAATTTTAGTAGTGCTCATACAAAATTCAAAAGGCGGAGGTTTATCTTCCACTTTCGCATCATCTAACCAGGTAATGGGCGTTCGTAAAACAGCCGACTTCCTTGAAAAAGCTACCTGGACCCTGGCCATTGCCTTATTGGCACTTTGCCTTGTTGCAACTCCTTACGGTAAAGTCGGAACCGACGATAAAGGTTCTTCTGAATCTGTAACCCGTAAAAAAGCCGAAAGCACTGTTAATACCGCTCCAACCACACCAAATGCTCCTGTTGGGGCTCCTGTTGGCGCGCCACCTGCAGGAGGGCCTCCTGCCTCAGCGCCTCCGGCTAATTCTGCTCCGGCACCAACTTCGACCACGCCTCCGGCCAAATAGTTGCTGGTTGAGTTGTCGGGACACACCTAATAACTGACTACCAAGAACCGACAACTAACGACTCCCAACCGCCATCCTGTCACTGAAATCTGACAATTTTATTTCATTTATACTCTGTTTTTGCAAAAATGGCGGACAAATGCGCCGATATTAGCATTGGCATGGTAAATGTCATACATTTGTGCCCCTTTAAAAATGTATATAATAAGGCATATATAAAAATTAATGTTTAACCCTAAATTATCAAAACAATGAGCAAAGTAAACATCAAACCAATCGCCGGAACTCAAAACAGAGTTGTGGTTGAAGCGTCTGAAGCAGAATCAAAAACTGCAAGCGGAATTATCATCCCTGATACCGCAAAAGAAAAACCCCAAAAAGGTAAAGTTATTTCAATCAGCGAACTTGACGAAAAAGGCAACAAGCCAAGCGTTAAGGTTGGTGATACAGTTTTGTATGGCAAATACGCCGGTACTGAAGTGAATGTTGATGGTAAAGAATACCTGATCATGCGCGAGTCGGATATTTTCGCAGTAGTATAACATCAACGAATAACCTGCCTACGCCTTACACTTCGACTTCGCTCAGTGTGACAGCTTCGGCAGGCAGGCGAATAAAAAAAGTAAATTAACCTTAAATCATAAATAAAAATGGCTAAGAATATCAGTTTTAACCTTGATGCCCGCGATGCCCTGAAAAGAGGCGTTGACGCTTTGGCAAATGCTGTAAAAGTTACACTGGGTCCTAAAGGACGTAATGTAATTATTGATAAAAAATTTGGCGCACCAACCATTACTAAAGACGGTGTTTCTGTTGCGAAAGAAATTGAGCTGCAGGATCCCATCGAGAACATGGGTGCGCAAATGTTAAAAGAAGTTGCTTCTAAAACCGCTGATGTAGCAGGTGACGGAACAACTACTGCTACCGTTTTAGCACAGGCAATTGTTACTGCAGGCTTAAAGAACGTAGCTGCTGGTGCAAATCCAATGGATCTTAAAAGAGGTATCGACAAAGCGGTTATCGCGGTTGTTGAGAATCTTAAAAAACAATCACAAGCTGTAGGCAGCGATAGCCAAAAAATAAAACAAGTGGCTACCATTTCTGCTAACAGCGATGAAACAATTGGTACACTGATCGCTGACGCGATGAAAAAAGTTGGTAAAGATGGTGTGATCACTGTTGAAGAAGCAAAAGGCACAGAAACAGAAATGAAAACTGTGGACGGTATGCAATTCGACCGCGGTTACATCTCTCCTTATTTTGTAACCAATGCTGACAAGATGGAAGCTGTGCTGGAAGAAGCACATATCTTATTGTACGATAAAAAAATATCGAACATGAAAGAATTGCTGCCAGTTCTTGAAAAACAAGTTCAGACCGGCAAACCATTGTTAATTATTTCTGAAGAAGTTGACGGAGAAGCTTTAGCTACGCTTGTAGTGAACAAGATCCGCGGCTCTTTAAAAATTGTTGCTGTTAAAGCTCCCGGCTTTGGCGACAGAAGAAAAGCTATGTTGGAAGACATCGCGATCTTAACAGGTGGTACTTTGATCTCTGAAGAAAGAGGTTTCAAATTAGAGAACGCTGACCTTACTTACTTAGGTAAAGCAGACCGTATCACTATTGATAAAGACAACACAACAATTGTAAATGGTAAAGGCAAAAAAGCTGATATCCTTGCACGTGTTAACCAAATAAAAGCACAGATCGAATCTACAACATCTGATTACGACAAAGAAAAATTGCAAGAGCGTTTGGCTAAATTAGCCGGCGGAGTTGCGGTTCTTTCTATTGGTGCTGCTACAGAAGTTGAAATGAAAGAGAAAAAAGACCGTGTTGACGATGCTTTGCATGCAACCCGTGCTGCTGTGGAAGAAGGAATTGTCCCAGGCGGTGGTGTTGCTTACATCCGTTCAGTTGACAGCCTTGAAAAATTAAAAGGCAGCAACGAAGACGAGCAAACAGGTATTGCTATTGTTAAACGTGCGCTTGAAGAGCCACTTCGCCAGATCGTTGCGAATGCAGGCGGCGAAGGTTCTATCGTTATACAAAAAGTACGCGAAGGCAAAGCCGATTATGGTTACAATGCACGCACTGATAAATATGAAAATTTATTGAGCGCAGGTGTAATTGACCCAACTAAGGTAACGCGTGTAGCGCTTGAGAATGCTGCATCAATTGCCGGCATGTTGTTAACTACCGAGTGTGTTCTTTCTGACATTAAGGAAGAAAAAGCAGGTGGTGGAATGCCGGGCGGTATGCCAGGTGGAATGGGTGGAGGAATGGATTACTAAAGTTTGTTCCAATAAACACAAAACAAAAGGCGACCATTTGGTCGCCTTTTGTTTTGTTACTGTTCTTTATTTCACGGCAGCTAATGCTAACAATAATTTATCTAAGGAATGGTTTTCGTGCTCATGAAATCTTGATGTTGGCAAATTTATAAGTTGACATAAATTATTTATTCTATCCAAAAGATATTCAACTAAATTTCTCAGTTCATTTATTTCAATTGTTAATGAACTTCTTTTGTGTAAATCATTATGAGCAATATACTTTGTTCTAATTTCAAGAATTGTTTTACAAATAGGTTCTTGTAATTTTGACTCTATACTTGTTTTTATACTAATAATCTTTTCTAAATTCTCTTCAAATGTTATTGTAAAAGGTCTGTTGGTACTTAATCTATTAATTGGTTTCAATATATTAAACTGAACATCTTTTCCATTTTCAATTAGCGTTGCGGTTTTTATAATCAAATTTTCTAGTAATGCTCTTTCAATAAAATCTAATTGTGGATAGAAGGCTTTTATTTGTGATTGTCTAAGTATAGAATCTTTGAATTCTATTGCGAGAATAACTTCCAGAAGCCTAGTTTGAAGATTATTTATTTCAAATTTAATTTTTTCCATTGACCTACGTCGTCAACTCCTTAAACACATCCTCTAGCCTCTGTTCCTCTTTTTGAAGCGTAAGTACCGATAAATTATTTTGCACGGCGTATTGAAAGATCTCCGGGCGGACATCTTTTTCGGAATCGGCGGTTAATTGCCAGGTGTTTTCTTTAATATTTTTTGCAGCAGTGATGCCGGGAATATTTTTGAGGGAATCTGCAGAAGTTTGTTTGTCAAACTCTACAGTTATAATTTGTTTGTTGCCTTTTGTTTTCTGGATATTTTCTGTTTTATCGTCGGCTACAATTTCTCCTTTGTTGATGATGATCACGCGGTCGCAAATGGCTTCCACTTCCTGCATGATGTGCGTGGAAAGCATCACGGTTTTTTCGCGGCCCACTTCTTTAATAAGTGAGCGTATTTCGGCAAGCTGGTTAGGGTCAAGGCCTGTTGTAGGTTCATCGAGGATCAATACCTGCGGGTCGTGTATAAGGGCCTGGGCAAGGCCAACACGCTGGCGATAACCTTTTGAAAGAGCGCCTATTTTTTTCTTTTGTTCAACCTGCAGACCGGTTATTTCGATCATTTTTTTAACGCGGGCTGAAATATCTTTCCGGGATATTTTATCAGGGTGAAGTCCCGCGATGAATTCCAGGTATTCTTTCACATACATGTCAAGATAGAGTGGGTTGTGTTCAGCTAAATAGCCGACACATTTCCGCACTTCAATGCTTTGCTCTGCAATATCATGTCCGCAAACAAAAGCAGTACCATTGCTTGGAGGGATAAAACAGGTCAAAATTTTCATCATGGTCGATTTGCCTGCGCCATTTGGGCCAAGGAAACCAACTATTTCACCGGAGTTTACTTCAAAAGATACATTGTTCAGCGCTTTTTGCGCGCCGTACAGTTTGGTTATGTTGTTTACTTTGATCGACATATAAATTTTTTTTAAACCCTTGCTGACTTCGGCTCCGCTCAGTCAGCACAATCCGCATACTGAGCGGAGTCGAAGTGTGCGGATTGTAGATCTGAAATTAAAAGAGACACTTAAGTGCCATTCCCATTGACTCTGATTTGATCTTATCCGGTCCCATTTTATCAAGTTCGTTTGTATCAGGATGTGCTTCGATCATTTTCCCCATAATGCATTTGCAGTAGTTATCAG
>JAEUTS010000184.1 GCA_016787005.1 Bacteroidia bacterium | reverse complement strand
TGAATTATAAATACGCGATGGAGCAACGATACAGTAAGCTATACTATGCCGGACAATATCCATCCTATAGCATACTCAACCCGATTGCCTGGACACAATTCATTCAAGCATGGAAAAGGGGCGACTTTAAGAAGAAAGATTGAAGAAGTTTCAGGTTACAGGTTTCAAGTTAAAATCAAAACTTTAAACCTGTAACCTGAAACCCGAAACCAACTGAATGTTAAGAAAAAGAATAAATACATTTCTTCCTCTCGTAATATTTTGTCTTGTTTCCTACTATTCCGGAGTTAAAGCTCAAAACACTGCAACAATATATGGCAAGCTTATAAATGCCGAAAATGAACCTGCAGAAGATATACAGATCTCCGTATTCGGTTCTTCACAGGCACCTGTTTATACAGATAAAAATGGCATTTATGAATACAAAGTTCCGGCCAACAAAGAGATTGAAATTGTTTTTTCAAATCTCGGATACAATCAGCAAAAGAAAGCGGTTAACTTAAAACCCGGCCAGCGCTTCGAACTAAACCTTTCGCTCACATTAAACACAAAAATAATTTTACCTGATGTCGAGGTAACGGATAATATCCGCGCAACCGGTACAACCCGGCTTGACCCCAAAGTAGTTTCCTTTATTCCTACTGCTTCCGGAGATTTCAATGCAATACTTTTTTCGCAACCTGGTGTTTCGAGCCGTAACGAATTGAGTTCCGCCTATTCGGTAAGAGGGGGCAATTATGATGAGAATTTGGTTTATGTGAACGACATAGAGGTATACCGCCCTTTCCTTGCCCGTTCAGGCCAGCAGGAAGGGTTAAGTTTTGTAAATGGAGACATGGTCTCCTCCATCCTTTTTTCCGCAGGAGGTTTTGAAGCAAAATACGGAGACAAACTTTCATCGGTACTTGATATACAGTACCGCAGACCGCGAAAATTCAACGGCACCGGATCGGCTAGCCTTCTTGGCGGAAGTGCACACCTGGAAGGAGCGTCAAAGGACTTTCGTTTTACATGGATAATGGGTGCCCGTTACAAAACGAATCAATACCTGCTTGGTAAAACAGACGTGAAAGGTGATTACCGGCCATCCTTCATTGATCTCCAGACCTTTTTAACTTACGATATTTCAGATAAATGGGAGATTGATCTGCTGGGCATGTATTCAAACAATAAATATAATGTGGTTCCTCAAACCCGCGAAACACAGTTTGGTACCGTAAACCAGGCGCTGCGTTTCCTCGTTTATTTCGACGGACAGGAAGTTGACCGGTTTGAAACAGGCCAGGCCGCACTATCCGCTATCTATAGGCCGAACGACAGGCTGCAAATGAAATTCATTTCATCTGTTTATAAAACTTCGGAAGATGAAACATTTGATATTATGGGTCAATATTACATTGACCAGATAGAAACAGATTTTGGCAAACCAAGTTTCGGACAGGTAAAAGCGAATCTTGGAGTTGGCACCTACCTGAACCACGCACGTAATTATCTTGACGGAACCGTAATGAACGCTGAGCATAAAGGAAGTTATTCCAGGGGAAAAAACCTGATGCTGTGGGGTATAAAAGCTCAGCATGAATTGATAACAGACAGGCTGAGTGAATGGAATTATGTTGATTCAGCAGGTTATTCGTTGCCACAGGGCAATCTTTCGGAAATCAATTTGCAAAAAGTATTAAAAACAGAAAATACACTTTCTTCAAATCGCTTATCGGGTTACACCCAATATATATGGAACAAAGATCTGCGTGACACTTCCACTCTTATCATTACAGCAGGACTAAGGGCGAATTACTGGGACCTTAATCAGCAAACGGTTATCAGTCCGCGGGTTACTTTCGCTTACAAACCGAACTGGAAACGTGATTTTCTTTTCCGTGCTTCAAGCGGATTTTACTACCAGCCTCCATTTTACCGTGAATTGCGCAGCATGGACGGAGTTGTGCATACCGATGTTAAAGCACAGCAATCCATTCACCTGGTGTTAGCCAGTGATTATAATTTTAAACTCTGGAACCGTCCGTTCAAATTCGTATCAGAAGCATATTACAAAATATTGAATGATCTTATCCCCTATGAAATTGACAACGTGCGTATCCGTTATTTCGCTTCCAACAGCGCGCATGGCTACGCCACAGGAATGGACTTTAAGATCAACGGCGAGTTTGTAAATGGGATAGAATCCTGGTTCAGCCTTTCGTTACTGCAAACCAAAGAAAATATCCGTAATGATTATTATTATGATTATTACAATAGCGACGGAGAAAAGATCATTGCCGGATACACAAACAACATTGTAAAAACAGATAGCGTGCGGCATGAACCCGGTTACATCCCCCGCCCTTCAGACCAATTGGTTAATTTCAGTCTTTTTTTCCAGGATTATCTGCCTAAATTTCCCGACTTTAAAATGCATTTGAATTTATTATTCGGAAGTTCATTGCCATTCGGACCGCCTACCTATGAACGTTACAAAGATACTTTGCGAATGCCTCCTTACCGGCGGGTTGACATCGGCTTTTCATATCAATTGGTAAAAGAAGGAAAGAAATTACCTCCACACAATCCTTTCCACAATTTACGATCGGTCTGGCTTGGTGTAGAAGTGTTAAATTTACTGCAGGTTAACAACACCATTTCTTACTATTGGGTGAAAGATGTTACCAACAGAACCTATGCTATTCCGAATTATCTGACCAACCGGCAGATCAATATACGGTTGATTGTGAAATTTTAGATACCATGAACTACCCACAGGAGGCCATAGAAAAATTATCTCTTTATATTGAAAGCAGCGATACTGCTGCCTTTAACTGGTTAATTCAACACAACTTTAAAGAACTAACCATGCTTAGGGACGGTGTAAGCGGAGATGTTAAAAGTCTGCAATGGCTTATACAAAACAAACATTATATTTTAGCAGCCTTTATAAATGCTGTTTGGGAAGACCCCAAAGCATTCGACATTCTTTTTCAAAAAAGAGCTTTCCATTGGGCCGCTGCTGCCAATATTATTAATGGTGATGAAAAAGCAATAATGTTTCTTAAAAACGCTAAACTCTATCACTATGCGGATATGGCCTTTAAAATGCAGGCAAAAATCAGGAGAGAGGGAGATGAAGGGATGAATATATTCAAGATGGGATCGCCGTATAAGTAGACCTCATCCCAACCTTCTCCAAAGGAGAAGGGGCTAATTTTACTGTTTCTCTTAAATTGGTTGAAGATTGGGAAATGGTATATAATTCTTAATTTTACAAGTTCCCGTTCTTTGGCGGGTTCTTAATTTTTAATCGAAATACCCATGGGACGTGTATTTGAAAAACGCAAGCACAAGATGTTTGCACGTTTTGCCAAGATGGCCAAAACTTTTACCCGCATAGGTAAAGAAATAGCGATGGCTGCCAAACAGGGTGGCGGTGACCCTGATACTAATTCGCGCCTGCGTTTGGTTATCCAAAATGCCAAAGCTGTGAATATGCCTAAAGTCAATATTGATGCCGCTATAAAACGGGCCACTAATAAGGACATGAAGGATTATGAAGAAATGATCTATGAGGGATATGGACCGCACGGTGTAGCCATTGTAATCGAAACAGCAACTGATAACCCTACACGCACTGTGGCGAATGTCCGCCATTGCTTCAGTAAAGGCGAAGGCACATTAGGCAAAACCGGTTCACTCGACTTTATGTTTGACCGTAAGGGTGTTTTTGAAATTGAACTGGGCAATCGCAATTTAGAAGAACTCGAACTCGAACTTATTGACCACGGTCTTGAAGAAATTGACCAGGATGGGAACAAAGTGATCATAACTGTTCCCTTCACAGAATTTGGCAATATGCAAAAAGCCCTTGAGGAGAAAAAAATAACTGTGGTGTCATCGGATAAAGAACGCGTACCTAATACTTTCAAGGAAGTTACACCCGAACAGGAAGCTGAAGTGCAAAAGCTGATCGACCTGCTTGAAGATGATGATGATGTGCAGAATGTGTTTCATAATATGAAGTAAGTTAAAAAGGTTCAAAGTTCTGAGTTCAAGGTTCAAAGTTCAAAGTTAAGAACCGAGAATGCGTGTCATTCCGAGTGAAGCGAGGAATCTGGCTGTGCGAAAGAGAAATAATAGTACTAATTCTTAAAACTGTACTTGAACAATGCCATTAACCAATAACGATATACTCAAAAAATTACGTGTCGCCCTGCAATTAAGGGATACAGACATAGTAGAAATATTAAAGCTTGTCGATTTTAAAGTCACTACAACTGAGCTTGGGGCCTTTTTCCGTAAAGAAGACCACCCAAACTACAAAGAGTGCGGCGACCAGATACTCCGGAACTTTTTGAATGGGTTGGTTATTTATAAGAGAGGAAAAAAGGAAGACACACCGGGTAAGCAAACCACTGATCAGTGACCACCGATCACCGATTACCTACCCCACCAACTCCTTCGGATAACATAAATAATGTTTCTTCACTGTTTTTGACAGGACATTAATGTTTAACTGATCCGAAGCATCAGCAATATCAACAACAGAGCCATCTTTAAACAGAATATTGATCCGAATCTTATCTGTTCGGTACGCATCATTCGCCACTATCCCTGAGAAAATAAAATAACCGCAATCCTTCTCAGTTATCTTATATTTTTTTACCGCTTTTTTACAAAGATCATTTATAACTCCTTCCGAAAAAGGCTGATTTTGTAATTCAATATGAAACAAATGCCGGTTTATCAGGCTTTCACACATACGGGCGAGAACCTGGTCACTGTGGTTGGTCCATACTTTAACTGAAGCCATTACATCATTGTCATCAAGCTCAGCAAAAGTATTCAGGAGATCCTCATTCTTTATGAAATCCTGCTTAGTGTGTCTATTATACATGAATTCATGAAGCGCGGGGGTACAAAACAGCTCAACCTTTTTTTCAGCCAATTCCTTCGCACGCTTTAAAATATTCACCAATAGGTTTTCTGCACTGATAACTGTTTTATGCAGATACACCTGCCAATACATAAGCCTGCGGGCTACAATAAATTTTTCAATGGAATAAATACCCTTCGCTTCAATGACCAATTGATTCTTCACTACGGTCATCATGGTAATAATACGGTCGCTGCTCACCACTCCTTCTGAGACACCCGTATAAAAACTATCACGCTTCAGGTAATCAAGACGATCCACATCCAACTGACTGGACACCAATTGGTGTAAAAATTTCTTTTTGTATTTATCCCGGAAAATGGAGATAGCCAACGACAACTTCCCTCCAAACTGCTTATTCAACCTGTCCATGAAAAGCTCAGAAATATCTTCATGATCCACTCCATGCACTATGCTATTTTCCAACGCGTGGGAAAAGGGTCCGTGACCAATATCATGGAGCAAAATAGCAATAGTAGCAGCCTGCTCCTCTTCCTTTGTTATTTCAACCCCTTTAAACCGCAACACCTCTATCGCTTCACCCATCAGATGCATTGCCCCGATAGCATGGTGGAAACGGGTATGCAAAGCTCCCGGGTAAACCAGGTTGGTCAACCCAAGCTGTTTTATCCTCCTTAAACGCTGAAAGTACTTATGCTCGATCAGATCAAAAATTATTTCGCCCGGTATTGTAATAAAACCATAGATCGGATCGTTAATAATCTTCCGCTTGTTCAACTTTGCGTTCATGAAACAAAAATAGGTACTTTTATTGATAAGAAGGAAGTCAGAAGACGGAAGAAGGAAGTCAGATTAAACACTTCCTTATAAATCCTTAATCCAAAATCCTAATTCCTAAATTATTTTCCATGGAAAACAAAATAAATATACTCTGGGCCGATGATGAGATCGACTTATTGAAACCGCACGTGTTATTTTTAACCGACAAAGGTTATAATGTACAAACTGCCAATAGTGGTGATACAGCCCTTGAACTCGTTAAAAAAAACAACTACGATATTGTTTTTCTGGATGAAAACATGCCCGGCTTAAGCGGACTGGAAACTCTGACAAAAATAAAGAACAGCAAACCCGAACTTCCTGTTGTTATGATCACCAAAAGTGAGGAAGAACGTATTATGGAAGATGCAATCGGTTCGAAAATATCAGACTATCTTATAAAGCCCGTTAATCCGAAACAAATTCTTCTATCACTCAAAAAAATCCTTGATAACAAACGGCTCATCAGTGAAAAAACAACTTCGGGCTATCAACAGGATTTCCGCAATATTGGCATGAGCCTGAGTGACCGGCTTAGTTTTAATGAATGGTGCGAAGTTTACAGGAAGCTGGTATTCTGGGAACTTGAACTTGACAAAAGTAAAGATCCCAGTATGGCTGAAATACTGGCTATGCAAAAAACAGAAGCCAATAAACTATTCGGCAAGTTTATTGAGAATAACTACATTAACTGGCTGAATGGGAAAGACATAAATCCGCCCCTCCTTTCGCATACCATTTTAAAAAACCGTTTGGCTCCCCTGCTTGAAAAGGAAGGCCCTGTTTTTGTAATGCTCATCGACAATCTGCGTTACGACCAGTGGAAAATGATACAACCTATTGTGAATGAATATTACCGGGTTGAAAATGAAGAGATCTTTTCAAGTATTTTGCCCAGCGCTACACAATATGCACGTAACGCATTGTTCGCAGGATTAATGCCATCTGAAATTGAAAAAATGTTTCCGAATTTATGGCTGAATGATGAAGAAGAAGGCGGAAAGAACCTGCACGAAGAAGAACTGATGGCAGCCCAGCTAAAACGTTGGGGAAAAGACATAAAATTCTCCTACAATAAAATAACCAATCTCGCTGCAGGAAAAAAACTGGCAGAAAACATTTCAAACCTATCGCAAAACAAGTTAAACATTATTGTTTACAACTTTGTAGATATGATGTCGCATGCACGCACCGAAATGGAAGTAATACGTGAACTTGCAAATGACGAAAGTGCTTATCGTTCGATTACCGTTTCCTGGTTCGAGCACTCACCGCTTCACGATATCATAAAACAACTGGCTGAAAAAAAGATCCGTTTAGTTATCACCACCGATCATGGAACCATTAAGGTGACTGAGGCCTCCAAACTTGTCGGCGACCGGAATGTCAATACCAACCTACGTTACAAAACAGGCAAAAGCATGGATTATGTTAAGAAAGATGTTTTTGAGATCCGCAACCCGGCCGATGCACACCTGCCTAAACAACATGTTAGCAGCGTATTTGTATTTGCAAAGGAAGATTTGTTCTTTGCATACCCCAATAATTACAATCACTATGTGAGTTATTACCGCAATACCTTTCAGCATGGGGGAGTTTCAATGGAAGAAATGCTTATCCCATATATTACGCTTGAAGCAAAGTAAGTATTATGGCGCTGTCAAATTAACATTTACGCTGCAGCCATTTTTATCCGTAATGTTTATTGAATAAGCACCGGGACATAGTTGATTCAAATACCTTTGATTATACCCTCCTGAAGTTGACCAGGAATAGCTGTACGGACTTGTTCCGCCCAAACCGGTAATCATCACCCATTCTTTACAGCCACAACCAATACAGTTGGCTGTACCTTTCGTAAATTGTCCGCCTATTGCAGCAGGTGAACTTATTGTTACTACTGAAGTACCGGTACAACCCTTTGCGTCAGTAACAGTGACAATATAATTTCCTGCTGAAAGTCCCGATACGGTTTGGGTAGTTTGTCCAACCGGGGCAGACCAGCTATAGGTATAAGGTGATGTCCCCGTACCCGGATTAGCAACTACTGCACCATCTACGCTACCGTTACAGGTTATGTTTGTCGCCGTGGTTGTTACACTGACAGCAGGATTAATAGTAACCACCGCAGTAGAGGTAGAAGTATTACCGCCGTTGTCACGGATTGTTACTGTATAAGTGGTAGTTGATACCGGGCATGGGTTGATATTCTGCGTGGTTGCACTGTTACTCCACGAATAAGTATAAGGTGTGGATCCACCCGAACCACTTGATGTTACAGCAGCACAAGAACCCGGACACACTGCGCTTCCTGTTGCCGTAACTGTCGGACCGGCAGAACAATTAATAACAGTAACAGTTGATGTTTTGGAATTATTACATCCTCCATTACTAACTGAATGATTAACGGTATAGGTTCCGGTACTTAAAAATGTATACGAAAAATTTGTGGTGGTACCGCTTACATTAGCCGGTGTTATCGGCGATATAACCCAGTTATGTGTACCAGCAGAACCGGTATGTGTAAAATTTACAAGAGTTCCTATACAAACAGTACCGCCCGGTGATTGTGTAAAGGACGGATCGGCGGGACTGGTGGATGGAGCAATTGAAGCTGTAGCTGTTTGACTGCAACCGCCCGCATCTCTAACTGTTACAGTATATGTACCGGCACTTAATCCATTTGCCGCAGTACCGGAGCTGCCACTCGACCAGGAATAAGTGTAGGGACCCGAAGAACCTGTGGCACTTACAGCGGCGCTTCCATTCGGATTATTACAGGTTGTTGCGGTCGCAGTTATACCTAATGGGATAGGAGAAGGTTGTGAAATATTTACCGGCATGATGACCTTGCAGCCATTTGCATCCGTAACAGTAACAGAATAAGTGGTGGCGCTTAATCCTGTTGCCGTAGCAGCCGTACTGCCGGTTGACCATGCGTATGTATAAGGAACAGTACCGTTTGATGCCGAAACTGTGGACGAACCATTACTTGCACCATTGCACAGTAAATTTGTTTTGGCAACAGATGCAACTAAAGCCCCGGCAGATGTAACAGTAACAATCGCTGTATCCTTATTACAATTCATATCCGTAACAATAACACTATAGGTACCTGCTCCAAGGCCTGATATTGATGGGGTTGTTTGTCCTCCAGGTATCCAGTAATAACTGTATGATGGATCGCCACCTGTTGTAATGGCAGTGGCAGTGCCAATATTACCGTTATTGCAATTGCCTGTTGGTGTTGCATTTGCTGTTACGTTCAAAGCAGCCGGAGTGCAAGCTGAAAGATTTACGGAGGCGAGAAATCCATTTCCGGAAGCAAGTATTTCTCCGTTAATACCCAAACAGAGATCGTAAACTGCGGCGGCAGTAGCTGCGGATGAAATAAATACAAGATTCGGGTCATATTTACAAACTGAATTTTGAGTTCCCACATATACGTTACCACATGTATCGGTCACGATCCCGGAATTCCCGCTTGCACTTGTTACTGCAGTTCCACCGGGGATAGCTACAGAAGTTATCAGTGCACCTGTAGTTAAGTTACGTTTCTGCAATGTTGCACCATTAGTAACAAAAAGAAATTGTCTGCTTGCTGCAACTAAATGCAAAGAAGCGGGCTGCCCAGCAGCGGCGTGCCCGGTATATGATGCAAACCAATATGTTACATTGAAACCTGCAGGAACATTAAGTAACTGAGTCCAGGTTGGATTAAAAACTCTGATTGTTGCATTATTCGCTGGTTGCGCTGTAGAAACCCCATAATAATTACCATTGGGCGCACGTATAACATCCCTCATATCATCACTTGATGTACCGTTAGCAGTATATACAAGCGGCATCATATTTGACAAAATCCCTGTTACCGGACTGATAATATGCAATCGCGGCGCCCAGGATCCTGTAAGATATAAAGTGGTAACTCCGCAATCAATCAATAAGCGGTATGGTTCCACTTCACCAATATCAGCTACCCAAACAACAGTTCCCGAAGGCGTTAACTTAACAATTGTTTTATTGCCAGCACCGCAGGCAGACGAACCACCATCAAAATAAATATTCCCCTGGGCATCAACCTTGAGATCGTCGCCATAATATCCATCAAATCGGGAACATCCGTTTGGTATGGGAGTATATGTCCACAGCAACGCTCCTGTCGGCGAAAATTTCTGCACAATAAGAACCCCGCTTGCACCGGCTCCTCCTGAAATATATACATTACCTGCTGCATCCTTCTCAACTTCAAGGGCTTTGTTTGAAGCAGGCATTGTAACACCAACAGTCCATGGGTCAATAACGACATCCTTATTACCATTATAATTTTTTAAATTAAATGAAACGATATTCTCATTTACCGCAAAAGCTGAAGGAATAACAGAGTTGTTTGATTCACTTTTGTTCTTTGGAGCATAAAAAGTAAACGGTGCATGGTCAATAATATCACCTATGGCAGTAACGATATGAATATTACCGGCAGCATCCTTATATATCATATCAGCACCTGAATACTTCATCTGAATTTTCGAAGGATCTGCACCGGGGTGAAGAATCAATGAATATTTGATCCCTTCCTTTTCATGAAAGACATACTCAACATCAATGTTTGGATAAAGATTCTTATACATCAGTTTTTTATATGCAGACGCTTTATAAAATTCCTTTCCATCTCCGTAAGTATAATATTCCGGAACAATGTCTTCTGCCTGAATCTTAGCCTCCGGATTGGTATTCAGCCACTCCATACTGACAGCATAAACAGTGGTCTTTGCCTTTTCCTCAAGCTCCCTTTCAAACTCACCCGGTTTCTCTTTCTTTCTTTCTTGCTGCTCCTTTTCAATTTCAGCCAATAACTCTTTTGGATATTCCCTGATATCGTACCGGTATGTTAATCCTTTGGAAGAAAAATAGATCTGCTGTCCTTCACTGATTATTCCATAGGAAATTGCCGAAGAAGGTAAATTATCCTTACCATCAAACTGACCCAAGTTCTCAATGAAAACTTTGTTCTGGAAAATATCATTCCGAGTCCAGGCCGAATTGCTGCCGGAAAATGAATTAGCAAAGGATTGAGCTGATAACGATTGTTGGAGTATAACAGAAGAAATAATAACCGCTATTGCTATGGAAGTGCTATGCCTCACTATATTTTTACATTTTTTTTAACTTAACAAGCATTAAGTTAATCAATTTCAGGAGAACTATCAAATACTTTTTTATTTATATATTTATATTCAAATAATCCTATTATTTATTTAATCTGCTAAATATCAATGGTTAAGCAGCTTATTATGTTAGCTATCCTATGAAGCGATCTGCCAGTTTATCCGAACTGATTCATTCTATGAAACAGAGTGAAAAACGTTATTTTAAAATATACAGCTCACTTCATGTAAAAGGTGATGCAAATAATTATGTCGCTTTGTTCAACGCGATCGACAAACAAAAAACATATAACGAAAAAGAATTACTAAAGAAACATAAGCACGAGCCATTTAGCAAAAACTTTCGCTTTGCCAAACATTACCTGTACCGTTTATTACTTAAAAGCATGCGCATTTATCACGCGGATAGCACTGTAGAATCGGAAGTTCAGAATACCATTCGCGATATTAATTTCCTTAATAAAAAAGGACTATATGCACAATCCTCGAAACTGCTGACAAAAGCAAAAAAAACAGCTACTGAATTTGAAAAACATTTCACTATGCTTGAGTTGCTTCGTATTGAGCAAAAAATAACACAAAGATTGACTAAGCCCCAGAATGTTCAGAATACACTTAATGATATTTATAACAAACAAATGCAGCAGATGGAGAATTTATCCAACGTAATCAGTTATCAATGGCTGTTGGATAAATTATTTGCCTTTACAAGACTGGTTGGACAAACGGCCGACAAAAAAAGCAAAGAAAAGTATACTCAGATACTTGAACATCCTCTATTAAAAGATGAAAAATATGCCACCACAGACACTTCAAAAGTTTTATTTCACCAGATCTTTGCGGCCTATTATTTCTACACAAAAGATTATTACAAATCAAATGATCATAGCCGGAAGATAATTTCCATCATTGAAAATAAGGGGACGGATATAATGAACAACCCTTTGGATTATCTGCTCTTCTTATCACGACTGATTGTTTCGTATGAAACGTTGGGAAACAGGTCTAGGGTATTGGAATTGATCCAAAAAACACAATCAATAGTCAAAGAAATAAAAACTGAAATACCGACCAATACACTTATACACATTTATGGTCAGGAACATTCCTTTTATTTCCATACGGGACAATTTCAGAAAGCGTTGGATATGATACCACAATTTAATACGATCCTTGAAAAAGGAAAAAAGGAAGTCCCGATAGAAATCCCGGCACTCCTGCATTATAATTTTGCATATATTAATTTTGTGACAGGTAATTATAAAGAAGCACTTGTGTGGATCAACCAGATATTGAAACAAAAACGCTCTATTGTTCGAAAGGATATCATGAGGATAACACATATCTTAAACCTGTTGACTCACTTTGAACTTGACAATAGGGATTACTCGGAGAACCTGTATCTATCACTACATCGCATGTTTGTAAAAGAGAATGCCTTAGGAAAATTTGAAAAAACAGCACTTGAATTGATTTCAAAACAGCTTTCATTTGTTGGTTCACGGGATGAAAAAATTAAATTTTTCAAGAAAATTTACAACGAACTAAAAAAAGCGATTAAAGATCCGGCAGAATACCAAAAGCTTGAACAGTTCGATCTGGTCTCCTGGCTGGAAAGCAAAATAAAAGGCAAAACTTTTAGTGAGATCATGAAAAGAAAGGCAAGATCAGGAGGCAACTAATCGTCCTTCCCGTCTTCCACCTCTTATAATTACATCAGGGAGCCGTTACACTTACATTAATACTACATCCGTTTTTATCTTTAACATTTATTGTTTGTACCCCTGGGCAAAGTTTATTTTTATACCTGTTTACATATCCATCCGGCCAGGTATACGTATACGGACTTGTACCTCCTGTAGCAGTTGTCATTACCCATTCTTTACAACCGCAACCGGCACAATTAGCTGTTCCCTTTACAAACTGGCCGGTTAAAGGAGCCGGGGAAACTATTGCTATTGAGGTGGTCGCAGTACATCCTTTATTATCTGAGATTGTAACGGTATAACTACCCGAAGTAAGACCAGTTACTGTTTGGGTGCTTTGTCCACTACTCCAATTGTATGTAAAAGGTGAAGTGCCACTACCAGGAGTAGCCACGGCGGAGCCATTAGTGCCTCCACTACAACTTATGTTAGTTGCTGCAGCTGTTAAACTAATAGATGGGTTGACCGTGACAACAGCTGTGCCGGTGGAGGTAACTCCTCCCCCATCGGTTACTGTTACCGTATATGTTATGGTGCCTGCGGGACACGGACTTATATTTTGTGTTGTAGCACTATTACTCCATAAATAGGTATACGGAGCGGTTCCGTTGCTGGCACTTGATGTTACTGTAGCGCAATTTCCGGGACAGACGGAACTGCCCGTTGCCGTTACAACAGGACCGGTGCAATTGATTACGGTTATTGTGGTTGATTGAGTAGCTGAACAACCTCCGCTCGGGTAACTAACCGTA
>JAEUTS010000183.1 GCA_016787005.1 Bacteroidia bacterium | reverse complement strand
ACACGCGACATGGAGGTCATAATAGCCTCATCAAACGTAATATCGTTCAACTGCAGGTCAATTAAATGGTAACCCCAGGTTTCAAGGGTATGGTCGATGTGCTGCTTTACATCTTCCACGAGGTCCCTGCGCAGAGATAATATTTCCGCCTGTTTTTTTGTAGCCACAAAGCCGCGTATGGAGCCTTCTACGGTACGGATAAGCGCCTGCATAAGGCTGCGGTCGTCAACAAATTTAAAGGCTACATTTACAATGGTTTCTTCCTTTTGGTCGATAACCGCGTAAAGCAGCATTGCTTTAAAATAAACGTTAGCCTGGTCAATTGTTACAGCCTGGAAATCCAGCTCAACCGAACGGTTCTGAATGGATACGCGTTTGGCAATGCGTTCAATAAGCGGGATTTTAAAATTCAGGCCGGGGGCTAATATCCGACGGTATTTACCGAATACGGTTATTACAGCTATGAAACCCTGCTGAACAGTAACAAAACTGCCCAACAAAATAACTAACAATACAATGAGAATAATGGTGCCTGTGCTTAACATGTTTTTAAATTTTGGTGTGGTTAAATGTACCAATTTTTTTCAATGAAGAAGGGTTTTCAGGTTTCAGGTTTCAGGTTTCAGGTTTTCAGGTTTCAGGTTTCAGGTTTCAGGTTGGGTGAGTGTTTCATTAGGTTTCAGTAAAGTACTCACCCCCCCCCCTCAAAACCTAATGACAGAATTTAAAGATTTCCTAAACTTGAGACCTTAAACTTGAAACCTTTTTAACTAATTAATGGCTTTGTTAAAGAAATTCAGAGGAATTAATTCTTCGAGGGTATAGCGTTTGCCGTTATATACAGCTGTTATCCATGCATCTTTAGTTCCCAACCCGATTGCTTTCTGACGAAGTATCTCCGTGTCTTTAAGGGTTTTAAATTCGCCCATTGTGAACCGGCTTATTCCATCGCCTATCGGATCGTTGTTTACAATATTCAGTCCCAATGTTTTTAATTTGGTGGGTACGAAGTTTTGTGGTTGACGGTATGCACCCACCTGCACTTTAAAAACAAGGCCTTCACGACACATGGTGCTTGCCGACTTGATGAATTTTTCATAAACGAATGGATTGTTTAATGACTGACCGGCAAAGGCGGAAAAGTCGTGTGGTGTTTCAGGCTCGCAAGGGGTAGGCTCTTCGGGTGTGTTTTTAACAACCTCTTTTGCCGGTTCAATAACAGGAGGAGTTTTAACAGGTTTTTCTTTTACTAAAGCAGGGGCGGTTGTCTTGTTGATCTTTTCTTTCATTGCAGGATCCTTGAAGAATTCTTTTGCAGGCTTGAGTTCATTCAGGTAAAACACAGTTACTAATGATCTTTCTGTTTCCGGTTCCTTCTGAATGAGCGATGCTTTAAAGTCATTGACTTCCCTTAGCGTTTTAAAGTTGCCAATGGTATAATGGATTTTTCCATCGGGAGTTTTCTTGCTTTCTATTTTCCCGTACTTCGACATCTTCTGTAATTTGAAATCAGCTGCCTTGTCTACGGATGCCAATTCAAGCTTGTAACTCAGGCCCTCAATCTTTTTATCGCCATATTCATCCATGAGTTTTGCATTTTCTTTGCGCTCTTCAAGCTCAGGGTTGGACTTTGTTTTTATCAGTTTGGGTTCTGTACGTACGGTATAATCTTTGCGGGTATAATAGGCCGAGAAGTAATCGGGCATAAGTTTTACATTCCCTTTATCGTTAACCGTAATCTCCGCTACTTTGGCAAGTTCAGGATCCCTTGATATAAGTTTTTGACGAAAATCTTCGGCAGAAACCAGGGTGTTAAAACCTTTAACATAATAATTAGTGTAATCTTTCGGGGTTTTAACTGTTTCAAATACACCCAGGTCGGAAAACTTTGACGGATCAAAATCAGAAGCTGTTTCATAAGTACCCGCATCTACATTAAACGTAACACTGTCTTTTTTCAAATCGCCGCGTTTCTTCAACAACTCTTCAAATGTATGTGCTTCATAGATTTCCGGATTGCTTTCTGCTTTATATTTCTTGAGTTGTTCATTTAGCCTTGCCTGTAAATTGTCAGATGCAGAAGGATCGACCTTATTTGCGTGGATATATTCCTCCGAATAAACCTGTATGTCCTGCTGCAACTGTACGTATGTTTCAAGTGATTTTACATCTATATATTCGTAATGTGGTTGTTTGCCTGCCACTTCAATAGCAAGTTTATAGCTTTTTCCCGGAGGTAGAGCCACCATGTACTTACCTGTTGTAGAGTTCGACCTGTAATTACCTTTAGTAGCTCCGTTGTCAGCATCTATAACTGTTATGGTGGCAGCTGCCGGTTTGGAGTCAAGCAATACTTTGCCTACAGCCAAAGCTAATATTGGCTTGGTTCCGGTTAAGCCGGGGGTAATTACATAAATATCCTGTTGGCCGTAACCTTCTTTACGATTAGAGGAGTAATAGCCGGTTTCTCCGTCGGGATTCAATACATAGTACAGGTCGTCATCAGTAGTGTTGATAGGTGCACCCATGTTTACAGGTTCAGCCCATTCGCCTGTTTTGTTGGATGAATAAAATATGTCATATCCACCCATACTGTTATGGCCTTTCGAACTAAAGAAGAGGGTAACTCCGTCCGGGTGAATAAATGGGGCATCATCATCATATGGAGTATTTACTGCAGGACCAAGATTCAGGGCCGGCCCCCACTGTCCGCTTTGTTGCCTTTCTGATATATAAATGTCACGTCCTCCAAGTCCTCCCGGGCGCTCGCTTGCAAAATAAAGGGTCTGCTCATCCGCCGACATTGATACGCTTCCTTCCCAGAATTTAGTATTGACATTAGGCCCAAGGTTCATAGGAGTACTCCATGTTTCGCCATCCAGTTGGCTCATATATATATCACCTTTGTCTTCGGGAGTGCTTTTGAAAATGAATAATGATTGTCCATCAGTTGATAATGCAATGCTGGCATCATGCCCCTTTGTATTTATATTCTCGCCAATGCTTTGAGGCTCCGTCCATTTTTCGCCAATCTTATAACTTACAAAAACGTCTTCATAATACTCGCCATCTGAACTCGGATTAAATTTTCCATCCATCATTCCTCCTGTGCTGCGTTCACCTTTGTATGTGAAGATCAGGATTGATTCATCAGCAGACACTACAGGAACATACTCTGAGTTCTCGCTGTTTATAGGAGGTCCGATGTTTTCAATGATCATATTCTGTTGTTTCGGTGTGATGATCTCGCCATTACGGCAAAATTCTATGTAATGTTCTGCTAAATTCCTCTTTACAACAGGTGGATTTTCCCTTATATATTCATCAAAATGCTGAATGGCTTCCTGGAATTTGTAATTAGCATGATACGCGCGACCCAAATTGAATTCAAGATCTTCCAGTTTGGGGTTCAGTTTTGCTGCGCTCTCAATAAACTCAATGGCGCTTTCTTTTTCGTCGGTTTTATACAGAAAGCAAATGCCGGCTTTGTATACGAGATCGGAGTTGTTGGGGTAGCTTTCGGCCAATACCTTATATATAGCAAGTGCCCTGAGAAAATTATTTTCTTTATAAAAAATGTTGGCTGAGGCAAGTAATTCTTTGTCCTGTTTGGTAAGTTTTTCAGGCCTTGGTTTGGGCTCGTCCTGCGCTGTAACCTGCGTAGCTGAAAGCAAGGATAGTAGATACACCAATAAAGTAATTCTTTTCATAATCAAGCTTAATTACAGGTTTTATATTGGTGTTTAAAATTCACCAAAAAAGGGAAGGCTCTAACTCACTGGGTTTTAAACTTATAAACGCAAGCTTGTTAATAACGGCAGGGTCAAAAAGAAGGGAAACAATAAAATAATATCTTTAGGACTCATTTAATAACTTATGGATTTCCTTGATCCCGCCATTGAACAATATGTTATTGAACATACACAAGCCGAACCGGATATCCTGCAGCGTTTAAACCGTGAAACAAATCTGAAGGTACTTATGCCCCGTATGTTGTCGGGACATTTGCAGGGGCGAGTATTGCACATGCTGAGCTGCATGATAAAACCAAAACATATTCTTGAAATTGGTACCTATACGGGGTATTCGGCCATATGCCTTGCTTCGGGGCTGGTGGAAGGCGGGAAACTGATAACTATCGATATTAATTCCGAGTTGGAAAAAATGGTTCGGAAATATTTTGATGAAGCGGGAGTAGCTGCTAAAATTGATTACCGCATCGGGAATGCGATGACAATAATTCCGGGAGTAAAAGAGAAACTTGATCTGGTATTTATCGATGCGGATAAAGAAAACTATTCTAACTATTACGACCTGGTGTTTGATAAAGTAAATAAAGGTGGTTTTATTATCGCTGACAATGTGCTGTGGAGCGGAAAAGTACTGATGGATAAAGCAAAAATGGATAAGGACACAAAGGCTATCTGTGAGTTCAATAATAAAGTTCATAATGATAAACGGGTTGAACATGTTTTGTTTCCTGTAAGAGACGGGTTGATGGTTGTGAGAAAGATCAGCGAATAACGGGTAAGTTTACTATCCGCGATATTAAACCCTTTCAGGGCAATGTCATTAAGTTATGAGTAATGTGGCCTGATGACAAGCCCTTCGGGGTTAACTTAACGACATTGAAATGGTATTACACATATAATTATTCAGAAAATGATAATAGATCTGAGAAGTGACACGGTTACAAAACCCGGAAAAGCCATGCTGGAAGCTATGTTCAGCGCGAAGGTAGGTGATGATGTGTTTGGGGAGGATCCCACGGTTAATGAACTTGAAGAGAAGGCCGCGAAGCTTTTTGGCCGTGAGGCAGGTGTGTTTTGCCCTTCAGGTACTATGACAAACCAGGTAGCCATAAAGGCTCATACCCAACCGGGCGATGAAGTGGTGTGTGATGCAACTGCGCATATTTACCATTATGAAGGGGGCGGCATCAGTTTTAATTCGGGAGCTCAGGCTAAATTGATCTACGGAGACAGGGGCCGAATGACCGCTAAAGAAGTTGAGGAAACAATAAACGTAAAGTTGGATAATCACTTATGTCTAACGCAATTGGTTTGTGTTGAAAATACAGTGAACAGGGCAGGAGGGAGCTATTATACATTTCAGCAAATGAAAGACATATCAGCTGTATGCAAAAAAAATAATTTAAAATATCACCTGGATGGAGCCCGTATATTTAACGCGTTGGTGGAAACGAAAGATAAGCCGTCTGAACTAGGTTCGTTATTCGACTCCATATCTGTGTGCCTTTCGAAAGGCCTGGGTACACCAACCGGTTCGGTTTTACTGGGCAATAAAGAATTTATCCGTAAAGCACGCCGGATTCGCAAGGTTTTCGGAGGAGGCATGCGCCAGGCGGGTTTTCTTGCCGCCGCTGGTATTTATGCGCTTGAGAATAACATTGAACGATTAAAGGAAGACCATTATAGAGCCAGGGAATTGGGCAACGCGATAAAGGCATTATCATTTGTTGAAAGTGTAATGCCGGTCGATACAAATATTGTCATCTTTAAATTGTCAGATAAAATGCTGAGCGATGATCTGCTAAAGAAACTCGCGGAACAAAACATCAGGGCATTGAACTTTGGTAAACAATCGATCCGTTTCGTAACTCACCTTGATTTTACGGATGAAATGCTGGAAAAGACAGTAAAAGTGTTGAAGGCTGTATGATCCTGCCATGTACTACGCCGGCTGATTTTTGGCGATCATAAAAACAAGTCCAATACATACAAAAACACTAAGTAAAATATTCGCGATGGCATACATATTGTTGCCGTTCCGGATCAATTCAACCGTTTCATAGCTGAAGGTGGAGAAGGTACTGAAGCCTCCGCAAAATCCTGTTATTATAAACATCTTCCAGGTTGGATTCACGTCCGTCCTTTGACTGAGAAAAGCAATTGTTGCAGCCAGTATTATGCAGCTTAAAATATTGGATACCAAAGTAGCAATAGGGAAAATGGTTTTGAACTTTTCCATTGTAAAGCCCGAAATGCCATAGCGAACAATGCTTCCAAGTCCGCCTCCGATAAATACTGCTAAAATATTGTTCATGGAAAATGAGTTTGGATCTTATTTATTCCAGGCGCATGGTGAACAAACGAAAATAAAATTTTGAGACGATATAACCTAATGTCATACCCAAAAGTGCGCCGCCAATAATATCAGCAGGGTAGTGGGAGCCTAAATAAATGCGGCTGTATGAAACAAAAGTGGCCCACAGGAATATGGCGGGGGTGAAATAATTATAACTGCCTTTCAGGATTAAAGACAGGAATGTAGCCAATGCAAAAGTGTTGGCGGCATGTGATGAAACAAATCCGTATGTGCCTCCGCAACCTTTAAAAGTGTGTACCATGTTTTGAATAAGTAAATTGTGACAGGGTCTGTAACGCATAAAGACATTTTTGAATGCGTGGACAGATATCTGATCGCTTAGCGTGATTAGTACAATGGCCGAAAGCAACACCACAAAGGTTTTCTTAGGCTTTTTTTTTACAACCAGGTAGAGCAGGAATATGTATAACGGTATCCATGTATAATCTCCGGATACCCAAAACATCACAAAGTCCCAAAACGCGTTGTGTTTCCCATTCAGGTATAGGAACACATCGGTGTCAATATGTTTGATCGTCTCTATCAAGGTTCTGTCGTTCGTTATTCTTTGCTTTGATCAGAATGACTCGATTATGTAATCAGCCATTTACCTGTTTCCACAAAACATCTTTCAGTTCACTGATCCCTTTTTCGGTATGCGAAGAGAAGTAGACAACAGGAACAGATTTTTTTTCGCGGAAGCGTTTATTAAGATCCTTTTTGATCATTTCTAACAGTTCGTCATCCGCAAGATCTATCTTTGATACCCCTAATACCCGTTGCTTGTCCAGCAGATCTGGGTTGAATTCTTTCAGTTCATTAACGAGTATTTTGTATTCTTTAATAATATCTTTTGAGTCGGCCGGGACCAGGAACAACAAAATTGAGTTCCGTTCAATATGCCGCAGAAACCTAAGTCCAAGACCTTTGCCTTCGTGCGCGCCTTCGATAATGCCCGGAATATCTGCCATTACAAATGATTTGTGATCGCGGTATTTTACTATACCCAGGTTTGGAACAAGGGTAGTAAAGGGGTAGTTGGCTATTTCGGGTTTTGCTGCCGAAACAACCGAAAGCAATGTCGACTTTCCCGCGTTTGGAAATCCCACAAGTCCGACATCTGCAAGTATTTTCAATTCAAGAATTATCCAGGATTCAATGGCCGGTTCGCCGGGTTGCGAAAATCGGGGAGCCTGGCGCGTGGGAGTTTTAAAGTGGTCGTTGCCTAAACCTCCCCGTCCGCCTTTTAATAAAATACATTCTTCGCCATCTGTGGTTATTTCCTGAAGAACCTGACCTGTTTCAAAATCCCGTGCGACCGTACCAAGAGGCACTTCAAGTACCTGGTCCATCCCATCTGCGCCTGTCATCAGTTTTCCTCTGCCGCTATGTCCGTCTTCGGCCATAATGTGCTTGCGGTATTTAAGGTGAAGCAGGGTCCACAATTGTTTGTTCCCGCGAAGTATGATATGTCCGCCGCGCCCGCCATCTCCACCGTCGGGTCCACCCTTCGCGGTTTTTTTGGTTCTTAAAAAATGCACAGATCCGCCGCCGCCTTTTCCACTCCGGCAACAGATCTTTACATAATCAACAAAATTCGAGTCAGCCACTTATTATCTCCTGGATTTCTTCCCTGCCTTTTTCTGCTTTTTAACTACGGCTGTTTTCTTTTTGGAAGTATTCTTTTTCTTAATTGTTTTTTTCTTTACCACTATCTTTTTCTTTGCACCTTTTTTAGGAGCAGGTTTAGCCGCCTTCCTACCTGACCGGCCGACTGGTTTCTTTTTTACATTCGTCTTTTTCCCGGCAGCTTTCTTTTTAGGCGTATTCTTCTTCTTCGGAGTAGATTTTTTTTGGGGTTTACCAACATTTTTCTTTTTTGTGGCAGGCTCAGAAGCTTTGCTTTCTGCTGGTACAGGCACTATGGGTTTCTCTATACTTTTTTCCGTCGCGGGTATTGTATTCACAACGCGCACATGTTGTACGGTTTTTTCAGTAAGGTCAGGATTACCTCTTTGCGAAACATCAGATACTGTTGTATATACGGAAGTTTGAGACTGAAAAGAGGGCGTATTCATAATTTCCGGAACATACTCCGAATCAACCTTGTTGCACAGGGCACTAAATATTTCGTCAACGCTGCCGATACCACTCACCGAACGGAATTTGCGCTGGCTCGTATAATAATCTTTTAGTGGCGCAGTTTTTTGATTGTATTCAAGGACACGTTGGCGTATGGTTTTTTCATCCTGATCATCAACGCGGCCTGACTCCATACCTCTTTGTATAATACGTTTAGTAAGCTCTTCAGTGCTTACTTCAAGGGCAAGTGTCATTGTGATTTGTGTGCCTTTCGCAGTAAGTAGTTTGTCAAGAGCCTGGGCCTGGGCAGTAGTACGCGGAAACCCGTCAAAAATAAAACCTTTGGCGTTCAGATTTTTTGCAAGCTTATTATTGATCATAGTAATCACAATCTCATCGGGTACCAGCAAGCCCTGATCCATAAGTATTTTTGCTTCCTGGCCAAGTATAGTTCCGGCGGCAATTTCACCGCGTAAAATGTCGCCAGTTGAAAGATGGATAAGCTGATACCTTTCAACCAGCTTCGCTGATTGGGTTCCCTTACCTGCGCCCGGAGGGCCGAATATTACAAGGTTTAGCATTTGAATAGAGGTTTAGAGTTTTGATTTGTCAGTGCACATTAATTGGTTACCACATAAATGTCTTTTAGGTTTCTTCCAAGTCCAACATAATCCAATCCATAACCGACTATAAATTTATCGGGAATTTCTTTACCAACATAATCTATTTTAATGTTCTTTTTGTAGGCATCGGGTTTTAATAATAAGGTGGCTATTTTAAGCGTAGAAGGCTGTTTTTTCAATAATTCCGCATAAATGTATTCAATAGTATTGCCTGAATCCACAATATCTTCAATAATAACCACATTTCGGTCCGTTATAGACTCATTTAAGCCAATTAGTTCCTTGACTTCACCTGTAGTTTTCATACCCTGATAAGAGGCTGTTTTAATGAATGAAACCGTACAATTACCTTCGAATTTTCGCACCAGATCGGCTGTAAATAGAAATGAACCATTTAAAATGCCTAAAAACAATGGATTTTGCCCTTTCAGGTCATTATTGATCTGTTTGGCTAAGGAGGTGACCAGGCCCTCTATTTCCTTTTCCCTTATGAATGGCGTGAACTGTTTATCGTGAACTTTAATTTTCATTTTCTAAATAAACGGTCAAATAAAGGCAGGCACGAAATTTATTACTTTACAAAAAACAACCCCGATCAATTGATCAGGGTTGCCATTAAATAATTTTATAGAGAGGGCTACCTGAGCAGCTGCAAAAATCCTTTATACTGAACGGTTTTGCTTTCAATGGTTTGCACATCGAGCAGATAATAATAGGTTCCGGCAGGCACTTCAAGACCCGCATTGGTACGACCGTCCCAGAATATTTTTTCGGCAGCTTTATTAAATACTTCCAGTCCCCAGCGGTCAAATATGCGGGCATCTATATTGGTAACTCCATAAGCCTGTAATGTAAACGTTTCATTAATCCCATCGTTGTTAGGGGTAAACACGTTGGGTACAACAAGGTCTTCAATAATAATTATCTTTCTAAGGGCTGTATCTATACAGCCATTGTTGTCAACAATTTCCTGTACCCAATAAATGCCGCTTTTGCTGAAGGCATGTGTAGGGTTCGTGCTGCTTGAAGTTGCCGTGCCATCGCCAAAATCCCATACCCAGGTAACACCAGCTACACTCTTGTCGGTAAACTGTACAGTATTTCCTGCCCGGGGATATTGCGGGCTGTATGTGAAATCAGAATTTGGGAAGGGGCTAACTACGACAGAGTCAGTTGAAGGAACTACCCACCTACAACCGGCAGAATCAATTAATGTTAGAACAGGTTTTTTAATACCCTGGTTTTCATAGGTGTGTGTAATACAACATGTGTCACCAACAAAAACATTTCCGTCACCAAAAGTCAGAGAGTCCGTTTTTGTATTAATGGCTGTAATTGTGAATTTAACATCAAATGGTACACACCCTGACTTAGGGGTATAAGAGTAGGTGCCGGAAGGTCCGTTTACTATTACTAAGTCAATTTTTGAAATCGTGTCTTTACACCCTGCCTGTGTTGTAACAATAAGCATTACAGTATATTTTCCTGCAGCCGTGTAGGTATTTGAGGCTGTATCATTTGTTACAGCAGGTGCGATGCCATTACCAAAGTCCCAATAACGCGAAACGATTGGTGAAACAGATGTGCTCGTATCAACAAACGTAACAGATAATGGCGGACAAGTAGAAGCGCTAACGGACGTTTTAAATCCGGCTTTCGGTTTGTCAATTACAACATAATTCGTCTTGGTTAATGTATGGCTGCAACCGGTTACCGAATCGGTGGCAGTAAGTTTAATGGTGTATGATCCGTTCGATGTATAGCTATGGGTAGGGCCGGCCAGATTGGAAAGGGCAGATCCATCACCAAAGTCCCAGGTGTACTTATTAGCGTTTGTTGATGTGTGTGAATATGTGACCGTGCTTCCCGGGCAGGTGAGTAAAGAGTTTGCGGTAAACGCAGCAGTTGGTAATTTATATACAACAATGTTATTCTTGGTAACTGAACAGGAGCCGTCCGCATTAGTGACAGTCAACGAAACCGAGTAGGTTCCTGTGTTTGTATAGTAATGTACCGGATGTTGTTGTGTTGACGTTTTTCCATCGCCAAATGTCCATGCCCAGGCTGTAGCAGCAGGAGTGGTTTTGGACGTGTCACGGAAAACTACCTGTAAGCTGTCACAGCCAGTCTGACTTTTTACATAAAAATCAGGAGTTATATCATACACTAAAACCGAATCAATTTTGATCACACTGTCTGTGCAGAAAAAACTGTTATCAGTAACATAAAATTTAATAGTGTACAGTCCCGGATTTGCATAAGTATGAGAGGGTGAAGCCAATGTTGAAGATGTACCGTCACCAAATGACCATGAATAACTTTGAATGCCACCTCCTGATCCGAGCGTTGTTTTATCGGTAAATGTAACCGGAAGAGGTTTGCATCCTTTCTTTGGCGATATTGAAAAGTTGGGAATAAGATCAACAATTTTGACCAATAATGTTGTATCCTTTCTGCAGCCGGATTTATTATTGAGGGCAGTAAGCTTAACAGTATAAGAACCTGCAGCCGGAAAATTATGCGTCACATTATAGTTAACAGAATCCACCGGTGAGCCGTCGCCAAAATTCCAGTACCATTTATCCGCACCCATCGATTGGTTGGTAAATGTTCGTCTTAAAACAGGGGTACATGTTCCGGCAACTGTAAATTTGGGTACCGCAGGACTTATGTGAACAATTTGATTTTTAACAAGTGTATCGGCACAGCCGACATTATATACAATAAGTGTAACGTTAAATGTACCGGTATCACTATATAAGTGGGTAGTAGTTGAACCTCCTCCTCCCTGGCCATCGCCAAAATCCCATATCCATTTGGTTGCAATGGCAGATGCCGATCCGTCAAATACAACTGGCGTTAATGCACAGGAGTTTGCAGGAGTTACAGTAAAACTGATAACAGGTTTGTCGGTAACAATAACGTCACTTGCCTTGGTGATCGTTGCAGTACAACCATATGCGTTTGTAATAGTAAGAGTTACATTGTAAGTACCAATGTTGTTATAAACGTGAACCGGGTTTTTTGAGCCGGATGTGTTATTGGTTCCTGAGGCCGGATCGCCAAAATCCCATAACCAAGAGGTAATTGTTTCGGTAGAGAAACTGTTGTCAGTGAAATTTACAGTTAAAGGTACACATCCCTCTTTAGGAGTTGTTGTAAATTGAGCGGAAGGTTTGATGATTCTGATGTAATTGAGCTTTGTTAAGCTGTCCTTACAACCTGCCGCTGTAGTTACAACAAGTTTCACACTGTCAAGTCCGGCTGCATTATATATGTGTGTCGGATTTTGCGATGTAGAAGTGCCGCCGTCGCCAAAGTACCATTGCCAACCTGTTGCGCCAGGAGTATTGTCTGTAAAATTAACTGTAAAAGGTACGCTGCATGCATGAGTGCTATCTGCAGTAAATGAAATCACAGGACGCGGATTTACTTTTATGTAAGCGGTTTTGGTTATTGAGTCAGGACAAATGCCAGAAATAACAACCCTGAGTTTTACAGCATATGTGCCGGCTGTGGCGTACGGGTGACTCGGATTTTTTGAAGTGGATGTTCCCCCATCGCCAAAGTTCCAGGACCATGATCCGGCTGCAGGAGTAGTTAGGTCTGTAAAGGCAATGGTTGATCCCTGGCAGATTACAGTATCAGATGCAGTGAAGTCAACTTTTATGGCAGGTAAAACAGTAACTGATGATGTTGCGGTTTTTGAACAGCCGCCCGATGTGCTGGCAGTTAATGTAACAGTATATGTTCCGGAAGAGGCATAGCTGTTTGATGGATTGGTTGTAGTAGAAGTTTTGCTGTCACCAAAGGACCACGAATAAGTAATGGGACCCGTGCCGGTTGTTGTGTTGGTGAAATTAATATTTGCAGGGGTTTTGCAGCCTATAACCGGTGAAGAGGTAAAGGCCGGAGTTAAGTTAGACGATGCGACTTTTATATACGACGTTTTGGTGAAAGTGCTTTGACATCCGTTTATGTCAGTTACCGTTAATGTTATTGAATAATTTTGCGCAGCAACATAAGTATGCGTTGGGTTTTGCGAGTTTGATGCCGGACTTCCGTCACCAAAAGTCCAATTCCATGAAACGATATTCCCGGAACCCTTAGTTGATAGGTCAGTAAATTTTACTGTATAAGGGAAGCAGCCTGCGGTATCGTTGGACGAGAATTTAGCAACAGGATTACTGAATACTGTAATATATGCTGTTTTTGTTTTTGTATTTGCGTTCTTGTATGTAAGTTTAACAGTATATGTTCCGGGGTTAGTATATGTTTCTGTCGGATTTTGAACTGTTGAGGTGTTTCCATTACCAAAGTCCCATTTCCATGTCGCAGTTCCTCCTCCTCCTGATGAAAGGTCTGTGAACTTTACAATAAGCGGGCTGCAGCCCGAAACCTTGTTAGCGGTAAAATCAGCGGTCTGCGCTTTTACAATAGTAAATGAAACAAGACCAAGTAAGATAAAGATGGAAGATAGTAGACGTTTAATCATGATAATAAATCCAATTTAGTTTATGATTCAAATATAGTAAAAAAAATCCTGACAAACAGAGTAGATGGTTTGATAATCAATCTTTTAGCTTAAGTGTGTGGCCCATTTTATCCCTTTTAGTTTCGAGGTACAGTTTATTGTGGACATTTGATTGAATTTCAATCGGTACATTATCGATTATCTCAAGGCCATAGCCAATAAGTCCGGCGCGTTTTTTTGGGTTATTTGTGAGTAAACGGATCTTACTAATTCCAAGATCGCGGAGTATTTGGGCTCCAACACCATAATCACGCTCGTCCATTTCAAAACCAAGTTCAAGATTGGCTTCAACAGTATCACGCCCTTCCTCCTGCAGTTTATATGCTTTCAGCTTATTGAGCAAGCCAATACCGCGTCCTTCCTGATTCATGTAAACAATCACTCCCTTACCTTCTTTCTCAATTATTTCCATTGCCTTGTGAAGCTGAGGGCCGCAATCGCAGCGGCAGGAGCCAAAAATGTCGCCGGTAAGGCAGGAAGAGTGAACACGGACAAGTATAGGCTCATCCTTTTTCCAGCTTCCTTTTATAAGTGCAAGATGTTCCTGGTCTGTGGTAGTTTGTTTGTATGCTGCCAGTTCAAAATTTCCGTATTCGGTTGGCATGGTAACTTTTACCTGCCGTTCAATAATGCTTTCAGTTTTTAGCCTGTACGCGATAAGGTCTTCAATAGAGATTATTTTAAGATCAAACTTTTTTGAGATTTTTAATAGTTCGGGCAGGCGCGCCATTGTGCCGTCTTCGTTCATGATCTCAACCAAAGCTCCTGCGGGCTCAAAGCCCGCAAGTTTCGCAAGGTCAACTGTGGCTTCTGTATGACCTGCTCTGCGCAAAACCCCGCCATTCTTTGCTTTTAAAGGAAAAATGTGGCCTGGCTTTCCAAACTCTTCGGGCTTGATCCTCGGATCGACAAGGGCCTGTATGGTTTTTGAACGGTCGTGCGCCGAAATACCTGTTGTGCAACCATGCCCCTTTAAGTCAATAGAAACGGTAAATGGGGTGGAGTGTTCGGATGTATTATTATTGACCATCATTTCAAGGTCAAGTTCATGCGCACGCTTTTCTGTTATGGATGCACAAATCAATCCCCTTCCATGTGTTGCCATAAAGTTGACCACTTCCGGAGTAACGTTTCGTGCCGCGGTAATAAAATCACCTTCGTTCTCACGGTCTTCATTATCAACGACTATAATTACCCTCCCTTTTTTGAGGTCAGCTATGGCTTCTTCTATTGTATTTAATTGTGATGACATTATTAATTAGGGTCTTTAAAGGCGCACAAAGGTATGAAAATAAGGCTTACGAACGGAGCAGTTGTTCGTAGAAATCAAGCAGGTTACGGCAGATCTTATTGTTGTCAAAGTGTTCATTTACCAGTTGTTGGGAGTTTTTTCCAATTGATCGGTAAAGTCCAGGATCATTAACACATAAATTGATACGATCAGCAAACTCTTCGGGTGTATTGGCTATGAGTATGTTTTTTTTGTGTTCATAGGGAACTCCTTCAGCGCCAAGGCTCGTGGAAATAATTGTTTTGCCGGTTGCCATTCCTTCAATGATCTTAATACGCATGCCGCCACCCGATAGTAAAGGAACAAGCATGATGCCTTTTGACTGCATGAATTCGAACTGGCTCTTTACTTCACCGACAACTTCAATATTTTTTTTATCCAGTTTATTCAACCATTCGGGCATATAACGGCCGGCCAGATATAATTTTATGTCGGGTTGCAACGCGGTAACCTTTTCCCAAACATTATCCAGCAACCATTTTACACCTTCAATATTGGGACCCCAGTTCATAGCGCCAAGGTGAAAGCACGATGGGAATTCTTCTTTAATAGTTGTATCCGTTTTAATTGAGCTTATATCAATGCCAAAAGGAATGCTGACTAATGGTTTTGTGCAACCTAATTTCCTGAAGCCTTCCGTGTCTTCAGGAGTAATAGCGGCAATGCCATCATAATTATTCAGCATTCTTAACTCATACACTTTAAGTCGTCTGGCTAAAAGTCCGTAATAAAATTTCAGGATAGGGTTATTCGTGTTAGCTGTCCTCTGTTCCCATATTTTATACTCTATATTTTGTGAGCGTAATACAATTTTTGCCTTGCTGTATTTGCGAATGGTATTTACGTAAGGCGCGACAAACAATGTTTCAAGTTGTATAACATCAAATGAATTACTTTTTAAAACATCGGTCAGTTTGGAGTCCACCTCTTTACTGTAAAACCGACTCATATTATAGGATTCGTTACTGAAAAGGTTAAGAAACGCTTTAACAGGTTTCGGCCTGGTATCAACAAACACCGCTTCAATATTGGTTTTTGCAAGATAGTCGGCAGATATTTTGTTCTCATCAAAAGGATGCTTGTATGTACTTAGGGCAAGTACTTTAACTCCTGCACCGTGTCCGATCAATCCTTTGGTAAGAATATCCATTGCCACTGCGCCACCATCTTTAGGCGGATTCGGCACCTTGCTGCACAACTGGAGTATATTCAATGTTTTACTTATGGTTAAAATTTATAATTTTATCCAGATACTACTTTAAGGATACTTGGTATCTGGAAAACTGAATCTAAGCAGGTTGTTTTGCACAGGCATCTTTAACCTGCTAAGATTCAATAAATGATCTCTAAAAATAATGGTTTTCAGGTTAACTGTATGGAAAAATATTTAATTACAGGTTTTTCGGGTTTTGTGAGTAAGCATTTCTTGGACTTCCTAGAACAGAATGAGGTTGCCTCTGCTGTTTTAGGAATTGACCTTAATAAACCTGAATTTGATCTCAGTAAATACAAAAAAGTAAATGGCAGTTTTCAACATGTTGATCTGTTGAACAAGGAAGATGTTGATCGCGTTATACAGCAGTTTCAACCTGATTATATTTTACATTTGGCATCATACAGCAGCGTGGCTTTCAGCTGGCAAAACCCGGTGGCCAGTTTTACCAATAACACGAATATATTTTTGAATCTGATCGAACGTGTTCGGGCGCTTGGTATTAAGTGCAGGATCTTGTCAGTTGGTTCTTCCGAAGAGTATGGAAATGTTTCTCCGTCCGATCTGCCACTGCGAGAGGATCATTTATTAAACCCGGTGAGCCCTTATGCAGTTGCGAGGGTGGCACAAGAGTTATTGTCAAAAGTATTTGTTGCCGGTTATGGCAGCGACATTGTTTTAACACGTTCATTCAATCATATCGGCCCGGGGCAAAAAGATATTTTCGTTATTGCTTCATTCGCAAAAAAGCTGATTGATATTAAGCAGAAAAAGGTTGCCTCAAACGAACTGGCTACAGGTGATCTTGCAATTGTGCGTGATTTCGTTGATGTACGTGATGTTGTCAGAGCCTATTATCTTTTGTTGAAAAAAGGTAAGCAAGGCGAGATATATAATATATGCAGTGGCAAAGGCACAAGTCTGGCTGAGGTGCTTGAAAAGATGGCAAAAATAATTGGTGTTGAAATCGATCATAGACTTGATAAGAGGTTCGTGCGTCCGGATGATATCAGGGTAGTGGTTGGTTCGAATGATAAAATCAGGAAGGACGTTGGTTGGAAAAATGAAATTGAGCTGGATAAAAGCTTGCGGGATATTTTGGATTATTACACTATCTCGTCAACTTAAGCAATAATAAATTCTGCATTTTACCTTTGCATAATCAGGGTACGGAAAGATTAACATTCACGCTGCAACCATTTTTATCCTTAATGTTTATTGTATAGCTGCCCGGACAAAGACGATTCCCGTACCTGTTCGTATAACCGTT
>JAEUTS010000160.1 GCA_016787005.1 Bacteroidia bacterium | reverse complement strand
TTGGCTTCTCCTGGTGCGGACATTACATTTTCATACAAAGGAAGCGAAAACACACTTACCCCGGTTGGATTACAAACAGGCACCCTTAAAGTGCAACATTGGGACGCAGCGGCAGCAACGCCTGTTTGGGAAACTCCCTTTACGGGAGGTTCGGCAGGAGTCACTGGGACATCAGTTGGAACCGTTTCAGTAACTGGAGCGACCAAATTTTCACCTTTCATTATTGTGGCCGCTACAGCACCACTTCCCATAGAATTATTGGATTTTAATGCAACCAGAAGAGATGAAAAGTATGTTGAGTTAAAATGGAGTACTGCGTCTGAAACAAATAATGACTATTTCACAATAGAACGGTCTTTCGACGGGAAAACATTTAACGCTATTACTTTTATAGATGGAAAAGGCACATGCACAAAAACAAGCACATATGAGTCAATTGATGAAACCCATCTTGAAGGAATTTACTATTACCGTTTGAAACAAACAGATTTTGATGGAAAGCATACTTACTCGAAAGTGATATCAATAGCTGCAACGGACAGTAATGTCCCTGAATTTTCAGTTTACCCAAACCCAATAAATACATTTGACGGAAACAATATTTTATTCTCACTAGCCGGCCTGCAGGCAGAATTACCGACATTAGTTGTTTTATATGACATTCTGGGGAAGGAGCATTATTCTAAAATAATTATCGCGGATACTGATGGCAATGTAAAAATTGCATTAGAGAGCAGCCAACGATTAGCAAACGGGACTTACATGATAAGAGCATCAAACAATAATAAATTGTTTAGTAAAAAGATCTTGGTTCAATAATCATTTCCAGAATGTTAATTAACAACTGTCGATTTTTCCTTCAAGATTTCCATAAAGAGTCTTTTTTCAACTTTACTGTCAAGCCATGAAACAATATCAAAACCTCTGGCAGCCGGGGTTTTACTATCCGACATCAATTTAGCAAGATCCACTTTCAACTGTTCAAATAATATACTTTGCTTACTGTTTTCCGGAGCCCCGAAAATGTCCTTTTGAAAAAACCGGATTAATCTGCTTTCATATTTTCCAAGAAGTTTATATTTGAGCAGATAATTCTTTGACGACAGGCAAATCGAAATTATGGAATCCGAATTACCCATTTCGTAATTAATGAATAATGTAAATATACGGGCATAAGCCTGGATATCCGGCCTTGCATCTTCTGTATAATTCAATATGTTATTCAGATACTTATTTGCTGTACGGTATTCTTCCATAAGAAAATGAGCGTAAGCCAGATTCGCGGATGTAACCATTTTCGATTCACCTCCAAGGGATTCATACGGAATAAGATGCCTTATACTCTCCCAGGCCTCAATCGCTTTATGAGGCTTGAGTAAGGCGATCTGCCCTTCCATGTAATTGCCGGTAACACCCATGAATGTAGACTTAAGATCGTCTGTTTTCATTTTAACCGGAAGGTTATGATAAAAACTTTTCGCCTTAATAAATATAGGCTCCAGCCCGGTTTTAAGTTTTGTACTGTTTATAGTTGCTATAAATCGAATTATGCCCGACAAATAAATTCCGGCCCTTGAAACAAGCATATCCTTTTCACTCTCAAGGTAATCTATCCATTCTTTTTGCTGCAGGTAAGCTGTTTCATCCAATTTTCCGAGTCTTGACCTGCATAAATAATTAATATAATAGTAGTTTCGACGAGCATAAAAAGTAAGCGCCCTATCGGGTGATTTTAATAGTTCGGAACTTGAAAGCTCCTGAAGTTCTTTTGCCTCATTGGTTCGGACAAACAGTTCGGAGGCTTTGGAAAGTTTTAAATTAATGTTCAAAAAATCGGAATTATTTTCAAGGCACTTCAGGTAATACTGTTCCTTTTCATAAGCTCCATTGTCGATGTAGCGAGCTATCTCTTTAACATTCATCAACTTCGTCATTATTATCACCCTCACAGAATTAACCATAAGCAAATAATGATGCTTTTCATGCTTTAACGCCAACTTTTCAATCTTGTCGATCAACTTCTTTGCAGCACGAAACAATCTTTTGTCATGAAGCAGATTTAATTGATTCATGTAAGAGGCCAGCATAGAATCCACCGTATCTCTTTTATGATAAACTTCCAGGCTATTCAAAATAGCATTGTAAAGTTCATACTTTGTATTCGACAGGCTTTTTACCCATTTTTCCTTTTTAAATTTATTGGCCAGCTCCTTTCCGCCATCCCCCCCTTTCTGCTTAGCAATATGATCAAACAATTTTAAATAATTTTTGTCCCGGTCATATAACGCAGAAAAAAGTTTGAAATACCTTTTCTCGGGTCCGGTCATTGAATGAATTAATAAAAAAAGGTCATCGGGTTTTTTCATCAAAAGTCTGATAATTACCTATAAACAATAAAATATATAAATTACTTCGTTTGACCCAAAATATCAATAAATATAACTATTTTTAACGCTTCACGACAATTTTTTAATGATTGAATTATAAAATCAAAACACTGATAATTTAAATACTTTAAATTGACATCAATCCCTATTTTAATTATTTTAGTTTTGCTTGATTTAATTATTTGTCGATGAAATATATACTTGCCTTATTTACCTCACTGTTTATTTCTCATGTATGGTGCCAGGTAATTTACCAACCGCAGGCTTCAGGTCTGGCCACAAAAACATCTCCAAACGGGTACAAAGAAAAATGGAGCACAAATCCTGTTGATGAAAAAATATTTATTGAAAACAATGGCCAGTTTGACGGTTTGTTACCAGGTCATAAAAAAGTATTGTTTTCGGCCAGGCTGGGAATTAATACAGATGCTTTTTTTACAACCGAAGGCATTACGTATAGATACATTGAGTTATCAAAACCGGATGAAAACGAAAGGGAACAGGAAGAAAAGGAATTGAAATCAGCCAGAAACACGAAAACGCACTACCTTAGTTCAATCTGGGTAGGAATAAACCCCACAGTGACTATTGAATCGGTAAATAAAAGACCCGACATATACATTTATCCTTCATCAGGCCCTTCTGGCATTAAAGCTGATTTGTTTAAAAAAATAATTTACCGAAACCTGTACAAAGGTGTTGATGCTGAATATTTTTTTCCGCAAGAAGGAGGCATAAAATATAATTTGATCGTACATCCCGGCGCGGATGTTTCGCAAATAAAAATTAAATATGTGGGGGGCAATAAATTAACGAAGAACCAATCTGGCGACATAATAATATCAAGCGAAATAGGCAATATTGTTGAACATGCTCCCCATAGTTATTATAAGAATGGAGCCGTTGTCTCATCGGCCTTTAGCCTCAATGATAATGTAATCTCTTTCCGGCTACCGGATTTGGAAGTCAACAGCCAAAAACCAATTAATAGTCAACCCATTATTATTGATCCCTGGATTACTAATTTATTTTGGTATTATGGCGGCGCCAATCGAGGTCCGTGGGATTTGGATTGCGATGACATGGGCAATGTGTATTGTATTGCCGATGTTGGATGGATAAAACTTGATAATACCGGAAATGTAGTATGGACTATTCCCAGAGTATTATTCCCTTCGTATAATAGCACGGATATTGCAGTTGATCGCGCCACCGGCAATATTTATGTAACGATTCCCACAGGCCAAGTGCTTAAAGTAAGTACCAATGGGAATTTACTGGCAAAATACGTTTCAACACCTGATTTTTTTCATGAGATGTGGAGAATTGGCTGGGATCCCTGCCGAAAAAAATTAGCCATAGGTGCCGGGGGTACGGGAACAAGTAATACACAGGCGGCCTGGACAGACGAAAACCTGAGCTCTATGAACTATGTAAATATAGAAGGTGCCACAAAAAATCAACACGACATAGCCGGTTTGGCAATCGACCCCTCCGGATCTGATTGCTATATGGCGGCCAGCAATGGGCAATATGATACACTTTTAAACAGGTTAATAAAACTACCGATGCCAACCCTTAGTCCAACCACGTGGCTTGTCTGGAATAAATATAATTTAGCGGAAACACAAAGTAATTATTACGCCGGTCCATTCCCCTGGTACAACAACATGAATATCCTTGGAGTTAGTCCCAACTGGGTATACATGTGGGAAGGCTATGTATTACGGCAATTTAATAAAGCAACCGGAGCTATAAACAATACCCTCCTTGTACAATCGCCCAAGAGAATTCCTCTTCCGTCAGCAAATAACCCGACAAGAGAAGCCTGCCGTTGGTCGGGACTTGCGGTTGACCTTTGTGATAATATTTATGCGGGATATAAAACATCCATAAATGTATATAACGCATCGCTTTCCCTTGTAAACACAATTCCGCCTATTTCCAATACCGATACACTTAACGATATTGTTTTAAGTTCAGACTATAAAACATTATATTCATGTGGATCGAACTTTGTGCGCGCTATTGACCTGACCAACATTCCGGAACCCGTAAATACAACGTCAACTCCCGCATCTTGCAACTGCACCGGTACTGCAACTACAAGCTTAAATTTTTGTAGTGGCCCTGTAACAGTAGGGGTTACCTATTTATGGGATAACGGACAAACTGCTGCTACAGCCACCGGGTTATGTGGCGGAAAACATTTTGTTACACTCACCTATAATTGCAGGCCCTATTCAGATACTATTATTGTTTCGGCTCCCGGCGGATTAACCATAACAACCGTCCAGCAGACAAATATATTGTGTCACGGGGGAAATACCGGCAGCGCCACAATTAACGTGAGCGGCGGAATGGCGCCATATATTTATAGCTGGTCGGCCGGAGGCGGCACAGGGAAAACCGTATCCAATTTAAGTGCCGGCAATTATACCGTTACGGTAACGGATGCAAGCAGTTGTAAAATAACTACAATCATTTCTATAACAGAACCACCTTCAATAATTGCAAAATTTACCAGCGTGAATAACAGTTGCACTACCACAGGAACTGCCTCTGTTTTTGTTAATGGAGGGCATAATCCCTATACTTATAATTGGAGTAATGGTTCAAGCGGACCCGATGCATATAGTTTGTCGGCCGGCAATTATACAGTAACGGTAATTGACAATATAGGATGCACCGAAACAAAAGCTTTTACAATAACAGGCACAAACCCCGTTTCTGCTAATTTCACCTATTCTCCAAACAGCCCGGTTTGTTATAACAGCACCGTATATTTTACCAATACCGGAACACCGGCCGGTGCGGGTATAACACATACGTGGACCAGCAACCCGAGTTTAGTCACCGGATCAACTGCCGATTATTCATATACCTTTTTAACCTATGGAACATTTGCAGTTACTCATACAGTTAGCAATGGCACCTGTAGCAGCAGTGTAACCAAAAACATTTCGATAATAAATTGCAACACTCCGAATGTAACTGTAGCCCCGGCAACCATTTGCAATGGTGCCTGTGTTACATTAAC
>JAEUTS010000018.1 GCA_016787005.1 Bacteroidia bacterium | reverse complement strand
ATGATACTCATCGAAAAGAAAGTCCCCTCTCAAAGGCTAAAGACGCTATAGTACTTGACAATTCTGATCTATCCAAAGAACAACAGTTGGAATTTGTCTTGAAACTGATCGATGATATGTTGCTTACCAAGGATACGTTTGCAGAAAGGGCCGAGGGAAAGGGGCGGGGGACGAGGGTGAAGAAAATTAAATCTTAGATCTAATACCCTTGAACTTGAAACCTACAACACATTAAGGTTTATACTCATACGCGCCCGCATCAGGTGCTGTATCTACATTACGGGGATTTCCATTCAGGTCAACCGGATACATATTTCCGATTACACTATTGCCCCAATCTTTCGCCGGACTCGTTAAACTGATATTGCAATTATTATTGGCAGCGTCCTTAAACCCGGGATCCGTGTTTTTTTTCACGCTGCTGTTGTGATAAGTGTTTAATGCGTTATAACTCCCATCCGCTTTGATAACACAATTCTCAAATTTATACCTGAAGTTTCCGCCTGCAGACGAATCAATACCGATCTCATTAGCCAGGTTGCCATATATAATGCAATTCCCGAAATACGCGCTGTCAATACTTCGTGATTGAACGGCCCCGCTTGCCGCTTTATACCAGTTATTAATGAGCAGAGCAGGGGTAGTGCGTGTGGCCTTAAAACCACTCCAGTAATTACTGAATGTACAGTGTTTAAAACTATATTTCCCCCCGATCGTTAGGGCTGCAGTGTACTGACCACAATTACCAAACACGCAGTTATATCCGTTTATGTGCGCGCCCTGCCCGTAAATTGCTGCGGCTGACATATTATTTATAATAGTGTTGCTTATTCGCAGAGTTGGATTTCCACTTGCCAGATTAACGGTGTCGGCCTGTATACCAATTGCTCCGTTCTTAAGTATAGCCCAATTAATCTTGTTGTTTTTGCTTAATGATGACAACCATATTTTGCCCCATTGCCCCGGAATGTCTTTGTACTCCGGCTCCAGGCGATCTCCCTGGAAAGTTACAGGGTTTGACTGTGAACCTTGGATGTCCAGTGTGCCATCATTTAAAACCCATAATACAGCGTTCTTGTGAAGATAGACGCGTGTCCCAGGAAGTATGGTTAATGTGCAAGCTGAATCAACCACGGCATATCCATAAATAACATGGGGTTTGTCATTTGTCCATGTACTATTGCAGGAAATTATTGAATATGAAAAGCCATTCGTGAAAAATATATTGGGTTTGGTATAGTATGCATCCTGTCCCCAGGCTTCGAGATATACGCTCTGTATATTCCCGTTTGTTACAAAAATGATCGAGTCACGTATAATAAGCGGGCTGTTTTGATTAGCCGGATTTACATTTACCTGTACAAATACAAACAAGCTGTCTTTGCCCGGTATAGTAATATTGGCAGTCGACTTAACCGGTACACCATCAATATTCACGAGAAACTGTGTGCTTGTCCCGCTTCCGAATTTTACAGATGATATTTTTACAGCTCCATTGTTGCGATTATGAATGGTGAATAGCCGTGTGGCCGAACCAATGGTTGTAAAAACGGTGTCGAATAAAACCGAGTCGGAAGAAAATTCAAGTTTAGCCGATGAATCAGTAATGATCCTGTCCTTCCTGCATGAGAATACGGGAGCCAGGAAGAATATTACTAAGATTATTTGAATAAATTTTTTCAATGTTTGTGTTATCAACGAACCTGCCTGACGATTGGCAGCGAATAAAAAAACGAATTTACGAATACAAAACGAAATTCGTGTCATCCCGACCTTAGGAGGGATCTGGCT
>JAEUTS010000010.1 GCA_016787005.1 Bacteroidia bacterium | reverse complement strand
GCCATTGCCGCCACTATGGAAGGCATGCGGCCAATGCTTATTGAAACACAAGCGCTCGTTAGCTCCGCGGCGTATGGCACACCACAGCGCTCATCTACTGGATTTGACCTCCGCAGATTATCTATGTTGCTCGCTGTACTTGAAAAGCGTTGCGGCTTTCGCCTCGGAGCGAAAGATGTGTTCCTGAATTTGGCAGGAGGCATACGTGTTGAAGATCCTGCTATTGACCTGGCTGTAGTTTGTGCCGTGTTATCTTCCAATGCTGATATTCCTATTCCCGCCAAAATTTGTTTTGCGGCTGAAGTGGGTTTGTCGGGTGAAATTCGTCCTGTAAGCCGGGTCGATCAGCGCATATCTGAGGCCGAAAAATTAGGCTTCGAACAGATTTTCATCTCGAAATACAACAAAAAAGGCCTCGACCTTAAAAAATACGGCATCAAAATAATTATGGTAGGTAAAATGGAAGAAGTGTTCGGGTTGTTGTTTGGTTGAAAAAAGGGACCATGCCTTCGCTGACACTTCGACTTCGCTCAGTGTGCCAGCTACGGCAGGCAGGCGAGGGAAGGGGACGAGGGAAGGGGGAAGAAGAAAGTTCTGAAGTGTTCAAAACTCCATTTTTCATATATTTTGGCTTGATTTACCCCGAAATATTTTTCGTTCGTAAATCTATTTACAACCAGTATATTTCATAATTTTGTATCTCATTTCTGCTTTGTGTCGCACGATAATAACACCCACAGTAAAGTAACCGCAGCCGGACTTCTTGTAACGTTAGGAATCATTTACGGGGATATTGGCACATCACCCTTATACGTACTTAAGGCAATTGTTGGCGATCTACCAATAAATAAAGAAGTGATCATGGGAGGTATCTCATGCATCTTCTGGACACTCACACTTCAAACTACCTTAAAATATGTAGTCCTTACACTTAAAGCCGACAACAAGGGTGAGGGCGGAATTTTTTCCCTGTATACACTTGTCCGTAAAGCGAAAGTTAAATGGCTCATGTTCCCCGCTGTAATTGGCGGCAGCGCTTTACTTGCCGACGGAATTATTACTCCTCCTATTTCTATAGCATCAGCGATCGAAGGATTGCGCGTAATTAAACCGGATATTGAAACAGTTCCTATAGTTATAGTGATACTTACCATGTTATTTATTATCCAGCAATTCGGAACAAAATTTGTCGGCGGATCTTTTGGTCCGGTAATGCTTACCTGGTTTTCTATGCTCGCTATACTCGGAATTTCACAATTGATACATAGTGTTGAAGTATTGAAGGCTATCAGCCCACATTACGCATATAATTTATTGGCAAAACATCCGGGAGGATTTTGGTTGTTAGGTGCTGTGTTTTTGTGTACAACAGGTGCCGAAGCGTTGTACTCTGACCTTGGTCATTGTGGCAGAAAAAATATTCAAATGAGTTGGATGTTTGTAAAAGTATGTTTGCTTTTGAATTACTTCGGGCAGGGTGCCTGGCTTATCCAACACAGCGGCGAAACACTAACGGCATTTGCCGGTGGAAATCCGTTTTATTCCATTATGCCGGATTGGTTCCTTTACATAGGTATCAGTATTGCAACAGCAGCAGCCGTAGTAGCCAGCCAGGCACTACTCAGCGGATCCTTTACCCTTATTAACGAGGCCGTACGACTTAATTTCTGGCCAAAGGTGCGGATCAATTACCCGACAAATTTGCGGGGACAATTATATATCCCTTCAGTAAACTGGTTATTGTGGGTTGGCTGCGTATTTGTGGTTTGGCATTTCAGAGAATCGTCAAACATGGAAGCAGCATATGGTTTGGCCATTATTCTCACCATGTTGATGACAACAACTTTGCTCGTTTATTATTTGCGTATCAAACATTACCCGGTAATTTTTATTATTTTCCTATTTATTGTTTATGCGTTCATTGAAGGAGCTTTTTTAGTGGCAAATCTTAGTAAGTTCGAACACGGAGGCTGGGTAACATTACTAATCGCTTCTGTACTTATTGTTATAATGCTTATTTGGTATCAGGCGCGCAAGATCCGCAACCGTTATGTGGAGTTTGTTAAGATGGCTGATTACGCTGACACAATAGCTGAATTAAGTAAGGACATGACTATTCCTAAATACGCTACCCACCTGGTTTATCTTACAAGTGCCGACAAGCAGGATGAAATTGAATCGAAAATAATCTATTCCATCCTCCAAAAACAACCTAAGCGTGCCGATATCTATTGGTTTATACATGTGGATGTTGTGGATGAGCCTTACAGGATGGAATATAAAGTGAATGAAATTATTCACGACGATGTTATACGTGTTGATTTCCGCCTTGGTTTCCGTGTAGCGCCGCGCATCAACCTAATGTTCCGAAAAGTTGTACAGGACATGGTGAAGAACCACGAAGTTGATATTACCAGTCGGTATGAATCACTAAATAAACAAAATGTGATCGGCGACTTTCGCTTCGTTGTTATCGAAAAAATTCTGGCGTACGAAAATGAATTGCCTTTCTACGAAAAGATCATTCTTGATATATACTCTGTAATGAAACACTTGGGCCTATCGGAAGAAAAGGCTTTTGGACTTGATACCAGCTCTGTTTCAATCGAAACAATTCCTATGGTCATTGCACCGGTGAGAGATCTCAATTTGAAAAGGGTGAGTTAGTTGTAGGCTTTTAGCAGACACACAAAAGCCAGACTCTTCTCCGCCTGAGGCGGATCAGAATGACAAAATCAAGGAATTATTTCAAAAGTGGGTCAGCAAGGGCTTTCTTAGCTTTCGCATTGGCAGGATCGATCTCCTTTAATTTGCTCCAGCACTCTTTGGCTTTCGTATAATCTTTTTTCACCATGTTATAATAGCCAAGATATTCATACGCTTCAACAAGGTCCTTCTTGTTTTTCTCAATCTCAGTTCCTACCTTTTCAATATACCTTTCATAGTATGGATTTGCCAATCCCTTCTTCGAGTCAACATCAAACGGAGTGTTGCAACGCGCCCTCCATAAATAACCATGGGGCAAATTAGGCTGTAAACGTATAAGCTGTGCAAAAGCAGAGTCCGCCTTTACATACTCTTTTTCTTTACTAAAATAATATGCGCGGCCAAGTCCAAGGTAATCATTGGCCCCGCCTATCTTATCTTTTGAGGTTGCGATCTTTTTATCATAATACATAATGGCGCAAGGATAATTTTTTTGCTTCAGGCAGCCGCTCGCGATATCAGAATACAGATCTGTTTTGGTGCTGTCCATTTGAATGGCTTTAAGCAAACTAATTGTTCCCAACGAGTCCTTTCCCAACTTCATTTGGTTTTTTCCCAGGTATTCATAATCAGAAGCCAGTAATTTTTTGCCAACGGCGTTGGCTTTGATAAAAAATTTATTCATGTTTATCACACCATTTGCATAATCTCCTGTTTCGTAAAGCGAATATCCAAGCAAGCGATAAATATTTACATCAGAAGTATCCTTCTGTTGGATCGCATTCATTTCTTCCACAGCTGTTTTGTAATCTTTGCTCACAAATTTAAATGAAGCATAGCGGATACGCGCGCTAATATTATCGTTCAACTTCAGGTATTTTTGGTAATCTGCGGCGGCACGATCAGCCTGGCCTGCTCTAAAACGAAGTTCCGCACGTTCGCGAAAAGCCGGAGCAAAAGTGGAATCGATCGCAATAGCTTTGTTATAATAATCAAGTGCAAGATTATAATTTTTAGCGCGGCTGTATAATTTCCCTTCGCGCAAAATAGCTTTGGTGAATTTCTTATCAATGTTCAACGCTTTTTCGTAATTGGCAATGGCCATATTTCCATCGTTCTGCTCTAAATACGCATCACCGATCAATGTGTATATCTCCGGGTTCTTAGGTTCTAATACAGAAGCCTGGTTAAGCAGTGTTATGGCATCCGTAATTTTTTTTATATCCGAATTGATATAAACATCGGCAAGCTCCATCAGTACAGGCGCGCTTTTTGATTGCGAAATTGTTTTGGCCTTAAAAAAATTAGCATCCGCATCAGTTCGATTGCCCTGCGCCTGTTGTATCTTGCCCAGGCCAACATAATTAATGGCGTTATTAGGATTTACCTCTATCCCCTTTTGGTATTTCTCTTTCGCTTTATCAAATAAGTCGTTTTTGAAATAGTTCTCTCCATAATAATAGAAATAATTACCATTGGTGGGCTCTGCTATGACAAGATTTTCAAATACTTTGTTAGCGCTTTCAAACTGTTCATTCTCTGTCATGCGAATGGCATCGCTCAATGTCTGAGCTATTACAAAGGGCAGCGTCAATGCAAACGTTAAGAAAATAAAAAAAACTTTTTTCATGCTAAATATTTTAATTTAATGATTGGTAAAAATACATATTGTTTATCTTAGATTAAATTTGATTGGTAAATTATATTGAACGAATACTTCCTTCCCATTTTGTGTTCCAGGTTTCCAGTCCGGCATCAAACGGACAACACGCAATGCTTCATCGTTAAGGTAGACCCCTATAGGCCCATTTACACCTCTTAAAATTTTTGCATTAAGAACTTTACCCGCGTCGGAGATTTCAAATGTAACGTATACCGTTCCGGATGTATTTGTTTTCTTAGCGGTATCCGGATACTGTGTATTTTTGTTTATAAATGCATACAATTCAGCCATACCACCAGGGAATTCCGGCATATGTTCAACTACAGTAAAAACCTCATGTTTTCCAGATGTGTTATTATTAACGTCACCCCCTTTTTGCTGGGCACTCATAGGAATAGGAGTGATAAATAACAAAATGACTAAATTAAATATCGTGCTCTGAATACGGTTCTTCATAAATTGATATTTGTTATTTTGTAAATTTAATGTATCTCAACCATCCGTGTCGGAGCAATTGATGGAACAAGTCCCATTTTTAATATAATGCGCTGCCCCTTCTCCCCTGCCACAAATGATACAAACCCCATGCCAAGCCCTGCACGGGTCTGGCGATTTATCATATAAACATCGCGGCAAAAGGGGTAATCTTTGGTTTTTATATAGGCCTGGTACGGCTTATAGTACTTTTCGGTGTTTCCTGCTTTACTTATACCAAGCACTTTAATCTTCTTTAAAAAACCAATGGTTGTACTATCGTCTTTGTCGCTTATCCAGTTTACACTTACAACACCTATTGCATTCTTGTTTTTGTTTACATACTCGATCACTTCTGAATTCGATTTAACGGCATAAGCATTCTTAGGCAAATGTGCCTCTTTTGAAAAATTGGCAATGTACCGCGCATTGGCGGAATTGGGGTTATCAAATATCACTTGTATCCCGCCAAAAACTGATCGTTCATTTATCTGTTTCCATGTTGTATCAATACCGGCCATTATACGCGCAATTTGTT
>JAEUTS010000006.1 GCA_016787005.1 Bacteroidia bacterium | reverse complement strand
TTTCAGGGATCGAGAACATATACATTAACCGTTATCAATGCAAAGGATAAAGCAGGTAATAGTATTAATTCAGCTTACACACAATTTGTTTTGCCTGAGCAGGCTCTTGCAAATGATATCGTGATCAATGAAATTCTTCCCGATCCCAATGCCGGGAGTGTTGATTTTGTCGAAATATATAACCGTTCCCGTAAAATAATCGATCTTTCACAGCTTACATTATCTTCATTTGATACCCTGACAAATCAACTTAGTTCAGTTCAATATATTTCAACTGTTCGTACAATTATTGCTCCTGAACAATATATTGTATTATCCACAAATTCTTCCGCTATTAAAAGTCAATATCAAACACCTTCCCCATCCGGTTTTATTGATATGGCAGGTTTTCCAGGAATGAACATAGCTTCGGGAATAGTGGTGTTAGCTGATACTTCAAAAATGGTGATTGATCGGCTTGATTACAAGCAGGACATGCATTTCCCATTACTCAATGAAACAAAAGGAGTATCGCTCGAACGCATTGATGCGGATCGTAAAACAAACGACAGGAATAACTGGCACTCCGCTGCCGCAAGTGCAGGTTACGCAACACCTGCATACAAAAACTCTCAGGCCATTGACTCGGGCATAGGAAAAGAAGTAACTCTTTCTACTGAAATTTTTTCACCTGATAATGACGGGTATAATGACGTGCTGAGTATCAATTATAGTTTTGATACTCCCGGAAATATTGCAAACGTCTCCATTTATACTTCAACAGGCATTTTAATCCGCAATCTTGTATCGAGCGACCTTTTGGGAAATTCAGGAAATTATGTGTGGGATGGTATTAACAATAACCATCAATTGTGCAAAATTGGCCCATATATTGTTTATTTTCAGATATTTAACCCCTCAGGAGCAGTAAAAAATTACAAAAAAGTTGTTGTACTCGCCCACAAAAATTAATTGCTTGACTGTCAATTAATTGCTATATTTATATAGAATAGTAGCTTAAAGTTATAACCTTCTTTTAACAGCTCTCGTTAAATGAGTAATTCTAACGTGCATAATTCGGCTCCAATGAATCTGCAGGAACTCATAAAGGGATGTGAAAGATCGGATAAAGATTCTCAGCGCGAGCTGTTCGACCTTTTTAAAGACTCGATGATGAGTCTTTGTCTGCGTTATGCTAAAAGCGAACAGCAGGCAACCGAAATATTCAAAGAGGGTTTTGTTTCTGTTTTCAACAACATAAAGAATATCAGTGAACAACAATTGGAAAGCTGGGTCAGAAAGACCATGATTAACGCTGCGATCGATGTGTTGCGCAGGAATAAGCAGGAATATAAAATTGTAAGCACGGTTAACGCGTACGACAACATCAACCAGGAAGATAAAATTGTTGATCAGGAGGTAACCAGGACTATGGATGGAAATGATGTACTGAAAGCCATGCAGGCTTTGACCCCTGCATATCGCGTAGTAGTTAATATGCACCTGGTTGATGACTATTCAATAAAGCAGATCTCTGAAAAATTGGATGTTGGTGAGGCCACCATACGCTTGAATTTTGAAAAGGCCATGCACCAGATCAGGAAAAATATAGTTCAACTAACAACAGTGGGCAATGCCGAATAAGCCGGTTAACCATACAGACCTCGACAACGCTATTAAAAACAGCTTGTTAAATAACCCCGCTGAGGCTAAAGTTACCTGGGAGGAAATGTATGGCATGCTTCCAAAAAAATCCAATGTAGTTAAAGGCCCTTTGACCGACCTGAATTTCTCCCTGAATTCATTCGCGGGAGTTGCCGCCACAGGTTCATTTACAAAATTAAAATCAGCCTTACTTGTTGTTAAGAAAAATTCTTTAGCCTTATACATTGCTGTTGGCAGTATTGTCATCGGAACGGGAAGTTTTATTCTATATAATTTACTATCTAAAAATACACCCACCGCCGCCTCTGTAAATAAAGTTACACCTGCACAGGAAACAGTTGTACAGAAAGAAACACCTGTAATTCAACAAGGTACTCCCATTATAGACAACAATACCTCTGCAAGCATTCAGAAACTTGCAGAACCTTCAATAGCCAAGAACAGTGAGCCTACCAGCAATACCTCTTCCGGAACCGAGGTATCGGAAAATCCAAACCTTAACGGAGAGCCTTTACTGAAAACTTCCTCTCAATATGAAAAGGCTCCTTCGGCTGACGAACCTATACAATTGAAAACAGGCGAGCCATCACAAAATGACACTTATGACTTTTCCACAAATGATGATGCTGTAAAAGCGGACACTACAAGTGAAAATGGTGAAACCAAAAAAGGAAAAGTATTGTATTACAAAGAAAGTTTAACTTTAGATAAACTAGAACAACAAATCTCAACCGACAAAGATCAGAAGCAAATAAATACCCCAACAGAAAGTAAAGGCGGTTTATTTAAAAAACGTAAGCGTTCGGCAGATACAATTAAGTGACCCTCTCTCCTTACATTACAATCCCTTTATACCGCACAAACAAATAATTTACTGTCCCTATTTCCCTTCAGGCTGAACAAAGACTTGAACTTTACGGAAGCGATAATATAATTGGTTTTGGATGACTTAAATTCCTCTTCCACAGAAACGATCTCTATTCCTTTCAGCGCTTCTTTATTTGCAAAACGTATATACACTTTAATTTCAAAATCGGTATCAAGCAGCGTTCCGGCATCAAAGTTTCCATTGTGCTGCTCACGTAATTTTTTTAGTTTTTTGTACGCATATTTATACTGGTAGGTAAGTGCTGAAATATCCGACAACACAGCACTTCCTGTAGGATGACTGCCCGCGCCCTTCCCAACAAATGTTTGTTTGCACGAGTATGCTCCTTCCACTTCTACACCATTGTTCTCATATAAAACGCTGTACAGGTCGCTTTCTTTACTTACAAAATGAGGCATGGCATAAACCCTGAATTTATTGCCAACCTTATGAGCCGTAGCAATAAGTTTGATCCGGTATCCTTTTTCTTTCGCATACGTAATATCATCGAATGAAATATTCTGAATGCCCAATGCCAGCACCTGTTCAGGTTTCAGAATGAGGCCAAACGAGTGAACTGTGAGTAGGATTAGTTTATACAAAGTATCATACCCGGCTACATCCAGCCACGGGTCCGATTCGGCAAAGCCCTGCTCCTGTGCCATTTTGAGCGCTTTGTTATAATCCATATTCTCCAGCTCCATGCGCGTTAAAATATAATTGCACGAACCGTTCAACAAACCGCGTATGCTGCTCAACAACTCATTATCGTAATATTCTTCCAGGTTACGGATAATTGGAATACTTCCTCCCGCCGAACCTTCATAAATCAACGCGACATTGTTTTTCTCCTGGAGATGGAATAGTTCCTCGAAATTCTCCGCAAGCATTTTCTTATTGGCTGTAACAACACTCACGCCATTGTTCATGGCACGGGTTACGATCTCAAACGCGGCTTCAGAAGTATCGATCAGCTCTACAATAACATCCAGGTTTTTACGACCAAGAATATCTTCCTTGTCATACGTAAAATACTTTGCGTCAATTTTACGTTTTTTGTTGCGGTCCTTCACGCAGATTTTTTCAATATCCGCTTTTAAACCTTCCGAATGGCTTAAAACATCATACAAGCCTTGTCCAACACAACCAAAGCCAAATAAGCCGAGTTTAATTCGCTTTTCTATCAT
>JAEUTS010000423.1 GCA_016787005.1 Bacteroidia bacterium | reverse complement strand
ACTCCTGTCTTCTCATCCAGCCCGCACATCAGATTCATGTTCTGAACAGCTTGTCCGGATGCGCCTTTCAGCAAGTTGTCAATAATGCTTGTTATTAATAACTGATCACCATGTTTCTGAATGTGCACAATTCCTTTATTGGTATTTACTACTTGTTTCAGGTCAATTTTATTTTCACTCACATGCGTGAAGGGATGATCTTTGTAAAATGTTTTATACAATTCAATGGCTTCTTTTTCCGTGCCTTTATAATTCGTGTAAACAGAAGCAATAATGCCCCGTGTAAAACTTCCGCGATAAGGAATGAAATGAATATTCTTTTTAAACGAAGGCTGTAACTGCAAAACAGAATGAGTGATCTCATTCAAATGCTGGTGCTCAAATGCTTTGTAAGTCGACATGTTGCTATAACGCCAGGTAAAATGTGTTTCGGGTTTGAGCGCTTGTCCTGCGCCTGTGCTACCGGTTACCGCTGAGATATGTATATCTTCATTTAATAATTTTTTATCCGCCAGTGGCAACAGCGCTAATTGTATGGAGGTAGCAAAACATCCGGGGTTAGCAATATTTTCCGCTTTTTTAATGGCAGATTTATTTAACTCCGGTAAACCGTAAACAAAATTCCGGTTTTGTTTTTTGAAAACAGCATCAACCCGAAAATCCTGACTGAGATCAATGATCTTTATTTTTTTATCTATGTCGTTCTGCTCTAGGAATTTCACGGAGTCGCCATGGCCAAGGCACAAATACAGCACATCTATGTCCTGGTCAATGGTGGAAGAAAATTTAAGGTCGCAATCTCCTAAAAGATCAGTGTGCACATCATAAATATATTTACCTGCGTTGGAAGTACTGTGCACAAACTTTATGGAAACATTAGGATGAAAAATTATAATACGCAGCAACTCCCCAGCTGTATAGCCCGCCCCGCCTATGATGCCGATATTTAATTTTTTGCTCATTAAGGTTTTATTTCATTCACTGCGTTATAAATAGCAACCTGGTTGCCGAAAATTTTGGCGAAACCTTTTACATCGTCACCTGTCCACGAATTATTCATTTCACCATAGCTGCCGAATTTTGCCGACATCAGGTCGTGTGACGAATCAATGCCATTTATCTTAAAGCCGTACGGAACAAGGGTTACAAATACTTTTCCTGATACAAATTGTTGCGTGTCTTCCAAAAATTTTTCAATGTTACGCATCACCGGATCCAGGAATTGTCCTTCATGCAGCCAGTTTCCATACCATACACTCATTTGGTCTTTCCAGTATAGTTGCCATTTGGTAAGTGTATGTTTTTCCAACGCATGGTGCGCTTTAATTGTAATAAGCGGTGCTGCAGCTTCAAAGCCAACACGTCCTTTTATCCCGATAATAGTATCGCCGACATGGATATCGCGGCCGATTGCAAACGGAGAAGCCAACTCATTTAATTTCGCGATAGCCTTGGCAGGATTTTTGAATTTTTCTTCATTCACTCCAACCAGTTCTCCTTTTTCAAAGACCAATGTAACATCTTCCGGTTTTTCTTTCTTCAATTGTGAAGGATACGCGGCCTCCGGCAAAGATCCGTGGGAAGTAAGTGTTTCCTTCCCTCCTACCGATGTGCCCCAGATACCTTTATTGATAGAGTACGCAGCTTTTTCAAAATTCATCTGCACGCCGTGTTTTTTCAAATATTCTATTTCTGCCTGGCGTGATAGTTTCAGATCGCGTATCGGTGTTATAATCTCTGCCTTTGGAATAAGGATATTGAATGCCATGTCAAAACGAACCTGGTCGTTGCCGGCGCCTGTACTGCCATGCGCTACCGCATCAGCGTTTATTTTTTGTACATATTTCGCAATAGTCAAAGCCTGGAAAATACGTTCAGCGCTTACAGACAGCGGGTAGGTGCCATTCTTCAGCACGTTCCCAAATATCAAATATTTAATACACTGATTATAAAAATCATCCACAGCATTGATGCATGCATAGGAAGCGGCACCAAGTGATAATGCACGTTTTTCAATATCCGCAATATCCTGCCTGGTAAATCCTCCCGTATCAACCGTTACGGCATGCACCTCCATGTCCTTCTCTTTCGAAAGATAGATTGCACAGAAGGTAGTATCGAGTCCTCCGCTGTAAGCGAGCACAACTTTTTTCTTACTCATTTTTTGGTGTCAGATCTTTTTTTAGAAATACAAAATTTTTAAGGCGGATAAACCGTTCGTACAGCTTCGAACGCTTTTTAAAAGTATCAGCCGGGGTTTCAGTTTTTTGATTTGCTTTTTCGGCCGGATCATATAGCATAGCTGTACATAAACAATTTGTGCGGCCTTTCATGGAAAGAATATCAAAGTTAACACAGCTTTGACAGCCCTTCCAGAATTCATTATCTGTGGTCAGTTCAGAATA
>JAEUTS010000407.1 GCA_016787005.1 Bacteroidia bacterium | reverse complement strand
CGTAAAACAGGCGGCGCTTTATTGGGCGATCGCATCCGGATGAATTCAATCAATAACGACCGTGTTTATATGCGCTCACTGGCAACACGTCAGAGTAACCTTGCTCTGTCCAAATATGTAAAAGAAGCTGTTGATATTGTCCGTGCTGCCAATTTTGACCTTGTTATTCTTGAAACAAGCGGTATCGGCCAGAGTGATACAGAGATCATTGAGCATAGCAATATGTCATTGTACGTAATGACTCCTGAATATGGTGCCGCTACACAACTGGAGAAAATTGACATGCTTGATTTTGCTGATGTAATAGCACTGAACAAATTTGATAAGCGCGGGGCTATGGATGCTTTGCGTGATGTAAAGAAGCAATACAAGCGTAATCATAAATTGTTTGAAGTGGATGATGATAAGTTGCCGGTGTTTGGAACGATCGCGTCACAATTCAATGATCCCGGAATGAACCGGTTATACAAAGTAGTGATGGATACTCTTGTACAAAAGACCGGCAGGACGGATTTGAAGTCATCTTTAACGTCAAGTGATGAAATGAGCGAAAAGATATTCATTATTCCGCCTGCACGCACACGGTACTTGAGTGAGATATCGGATAATAATCGCAAATACGATAAATGGACTTTAGAGCAGGCCGAGGTGGCTCAACGACTTTACGGTATTAATAAATCAATAGAAGCTTTAAATGATTCTAAGATTGATGATAAAGATCGCCTTATCAAAAAATTGCAGGAAGCCTATACAGAACTCGAATTTAAACTTGATCCAAACAATAAAAAATTATTAGCCGACTGGCCGAATAAAGTAAAAAATTATAAGAACGAACATTATATTTTTAAGGTCCGGGATAAAGAAATTAAAATCGAAACGCATTACGAATCTCTTTCGCATACAAAGGTTCCTAAAGTTGCCACGCCAAAATACGAAGCCTGGGGCGACCTTTTGAAATGGAGCTTGCAGGAAAATGTTCCGGGTGAATTTCCATATACCGCCGGTGTGTTCCCATTTAAGCGTGAGGGAGAAGATCCAACCCGTATGTTTGCCGGTGAGGGCGGACCAGAGCGGACCAACAGGCGCTTTCATTATGTTTCTTTAGGTCTTCCGGCCAAGCGTTTATCCACTGCATTTGACAGTGTAACACTTTACGGGCGCGACCCTGAATACCGTCCGGATATTTATGGAAAAATTGGCAACTCAGGTGTTTCTATTTGTTGTTTAGAAGATGCAAAGAAATTATACTCCGGTTTCAACCTCGCCGATCCTAAAACGTCGGTAAGTATGACAATCAATGGTCCTTCCGCTATACTCACTGGTTTTTTTATGAATGCCGCTATTGATCAGCAATGCGAGCTGTATATTAAAAAGAACGGGCTTGAAACTGAAGTAAATAAAAAGATAGAAACGATATTTAAAAAGCGCGGTGTAAAGCGTCCGCAATACCAGGGTCCATTGCCTGAAGGTAATGATGGTTTGGGTTTAATGCTGTTGGGTGTTACAGGCGACCAGGTTTTACCGGCTGAAGTATATGAAAAAATAAAAACTGAAACATTGGCTGCTGTGCGCGGTACCGTGCAGGCTGATATTTTAAAAGAAGACCAGGCGCAAAATACCTGCATCTTTTCAACAGAATTTTCGCTGCGTGTGATGGGAGATATGCAGCAGTATTTCATTGATAAAAATATACGAAACTTTTATTCGGTATCTATTTCGGGTTATCATATAGCTGAAGCCGGTGCAAATCCTATTACACAGCTGGCATTTACATTAGCTAACGGATTTACCTACGTTGAATATTATGTGAGCAGGAGAATGAACATAGATAAGTTTGCGCCCAACCTGTCGTTCTTCTTTTCAAATGGTATTGATCCGGAATATGCTGTTATTGGCCGCGTAGCCCGCAGGATCTGGGCCAAGGCGATGAAAAAATTGTATAACGCTAACGAGCGTTCTCAAATGTTAAAATATCATATTCAAACATCCGGCCGTTCATTGCACGCGCAGGAAATTGATTTTAATGATATCCGCACAACATTGCAGGCGCTTTATGCGATCTATGATAACTGTAATTCCCTGCATACAAATGCTTATGATGAAGCTATTACCACACCAACGGAAGAATCCGTTCGCAGGGCAATGGCTATACAACTTATTATTAACCGCGAATTAGGTTTAGCGAAAAATGAAAATCCTCTGCAGGGCTCTTTCATCATTGAAGAACTTACCGACCTGGTAGAAGAAGCTGTGTTGGCTGAGTTTGACCGCATCACAGAAAGGGGAGGAGTATTGGGCGCTATGGAAACTATGTATCAGCGCGGAAAGATACAGGAAGAAAGCCTGTATTACGAAACATTGAAACATACAGGGGAGTATCCGATAGTTGGGGTGAATACCTTCCTTTCATCAAAAGGCTCGCCTACAATTGTTCCACGGGAGGTTATACGTGCAACAAAAGAAGAAAAGGAGTACCAGATAAACATGTTAAGTGAATTGCATAAGGGTAATGCGGATAAGTCGGTGCAACTATTGCGTGATCTACAGTTAGCTGCCATTCAGAATAAAAATATTTTTGAAGGTATTATGGAAGCGGTAAAATATTGTTCTCTTGGACAAATTACCGGCGCGTTGTTTGAGGTGGGTGGACAGTATCGGAGAAATATGTGATTACTTGCTCAACACTTTAATGAATGGAAAGTGCGATTCAGAGCAGATTGATTATGTGTTGTTGATTGGGGTTAAGGTTTATAGTTAAAAGCTTTCCATTTCTCTTATTTCAGTATTTATACTTCTCATTATTCCAGCGCCCTCTTATTAAATATTGTATACCCAAAGTGAAACAGGAAAGTTAAGGGGGCTTTTTCGCGGTCATAATAATTCATACTTATGCTGATTGGGCCAACGGGTGTTGTGTAAACGCCCGCAACAGTTGCGATGTAATGTTTGGTATCAAATGATTTGCCATAATATGCCTTCAGGTCGGAACCTTTTAGGATAGATTCCTGAGGCAGGAATATGTACCCCTCTAACCTCAATTCGAGATTTTTTCTGAAGCTGATAATGTTTTTCAATCCACCGGCTAAGTAGTTGTTGGCTCTGTAATTCTCAAGAAACAGCGTCCGTGTTTCAGGTGTTGGTTGAAAAGCGGGAGCGAGTAAAATGGTTGAAGCGTAATTAGCTGACAGCACTTGATTAGAGTAGACGCCTTCCATTCGTATACCAAGTTTTATCCGTCCACGGTAAATAAAATAATTGTCGTAAACCGCTTTCAATTGAATCCATTCTTTATTTTGTCTGAAGGAGGTGTATTTATCTATACCAGTGGAACCCGGTTGGTTAAATTCCTCCCCTGTACAATAGCGTGCTTTCAATAGAAAATAATGACCTTCACTTGGATAAAGTTTTCTGTTAAATGTGTTTTTCTCATACATAATGTATGATGTAAATAAATTCAGTTCATCTACATCCGCTGTGTCCTGTTGTGTAAATTTATCGGTTTGGTAGTATTCGTTTTTAATGGTAGCGTAGGCGGCCCCTGCTAAAATTTTTCCATTGTAAACAGCAGGGGTTCCAATATCCAATCCTGCATATTGATCACCCTGTATAAGGTAAGTTGGTTTTACATCGGCAAAAAACAACTCGCTGCTTTTGTAATAATCCCAACGGTTATATGTAATAATCGGTTGCAGATAAAACGGGATGCGTGTAGGGATGTCAATGCGTGCCTTTAACTGTGCCGAACTGTATAGGCGGCCGAAATAGGTGTTTCCATAAATGCTTACAGCTGTTTTTCCAAGATAATTGTACTGCAAGCCTACAAAACCTTCACTAATAGGCCGGTTTGATAAATTGCCTCCGAAAAAGGCGACCAGTTCTTTTTCCTTTTTTACTTTCAACTGTAAGTCATAAAACCCGTTTTGATTGTTGAAACTTGCTTTTGGAAAAAGGCTTTTTATTTTATCATCGTTGACCAGTTTGAAATATTGTTTTTTCATTTCCGGAAGGCCGAGCGGTTCATTTTTGTGTTGAATACTTTTTTGAATATAGTGCGATTGTTTTTTATTTACCCCTTCTACAGAAATCTTATCAAAAAATATTTCATGCTGACCGTTTAAAAAATTTGTGCGTTTTTTGTTTAGTTCTGTATTGTCAGACCTGCGGCTTATGGCTTGCTTGATTTCATGTATTTTTCGCATTGTGCTCACATAACCACTGTCTATAAGCTGCTGCGGGTTGTTAAAATCAAACGGACCGATATTTGTTTTTGGTTCGATCAAAGTACCTGTTTCGCACATAAGCCCGAAGTTTGTGGTGGTCATCATCATGCTTCGGATCTGAGATACAATATTATCATCGGTGGCAGGTGCCACATTGCCTGTAACGGTGCTCCCAATGATATAATCAGGAAAAAAATCATTATACATTACATCGGAAGGAAAGTTGTTGTAAAGGCCGCCATCAAACAGCAGCTTGCCATTTACAATAATTGGTTTCAGATAAAATGGATAGGAGATGGAGGCGCGTATAGCTTCTCCCAGATCACCATTTTTAAAAACTACAGATTCGTTGGCATCAATGTCCGATGCCACACAGCGGAACGGGATCATAAGGCTGTCGAAATTGTATTTTGCAGCAGCAGCACTTTTGGCGTATATTTCCATCAAGCCGAAGTCAACAGGGGCCGAGTTGATAATATTGGTTGGAAGTGAAGTTTCTATGCCGGAGTTGAATGAAACTTTGAATTGGATCCAGGAGGCATTGTCATCATCCTTTTTAAAGTAATAATTGTATTTGTTTTCGATCTTCCCAAGAGCCAGGTTTCGGAAGGTTTCCGATTTCACCAGCTTTTCAATTTGCGCGGGAGTATAGCCTATGGCGTACAATGATCCAACCATAGCCCCGCTTGATGTGCCGCATATATAATCGATTGGAATATTGTTTTCTTCCAGTGCTTTTAATACCCCAATATGTGCAAGGCCGCTTGCGCCGCCGCCACTCAGCACAAGTCCCACTTTTTGAGAGAAGCATTGAAAGGCAGTGAAAACAAATATGAATAAGAGGTAAAGGTTTCTGGCCTTCATGAGCAGTTAAAGAGTTTGGTAAAACTACGAAAAATTAGTTTTGTTACCGGTTAGACTTTTACGGATTCAATAAGTTTAATGAAATAGGAGGGAGCATATTGAAGCCTGCTTCCATACCACGAGAAAAGCTCACCATCAACCAGCTTTATGATAGCATTTGGACATGCTTTTTGAAATTCGGCTATATGTTTTTCTTTGAAGGGAAAGGGTTCCGTTGACAATAATATAAGTTCGGGATTATGCTTTTTCAATTCACCTGTGGTTATTTCGGGATAGCGGCTATTACTTTTGTTCCGGAATATATTTTGAAATCCACACAGGCGAAGCATTTCATCAATAAATGTGTCCGGGCCCGTACACATAATTGGTTTGTTCCAGATGATGTAGGCTGTTTGGATTTCTTTCCGCTTTATGTTAACTGTTTTTAATTTTTCAAACTCTTTTGTAATTGTATTTGTCAATTTTAGTGCATTCTTTTCTTTGTCGATTATTGTACCTATTTCTGTGATCATATTCATTGCATCACTCAGGTTTTTTATATCGCTCATCCAAACAGGGTAATGGCCTATTAATTCTTCTATCTGTGCCTGTTCGTTCTCTTCCTTGTTGCCAATGATCAGATCGGGCTGCAGGGCCTTTATTTTAGCGAAGCTAAGTTGCTTGGTTCCGCCGACGTGTGTTTTATTCCTGAACCACTGGTCAGGGTGAATGCAGAATTTTGTTATACCAATTACTTTTTCATCAGCACCGAGATCAAATAGTAATTCTGTTTGTGAAGGAACCAGCGAAATGATGCGGGATGGAGCTTGCTTCAGTTCAATTGTTCTTCCCATTTGATCAGTGAAAACAAGCATGGCTTTGTCTGCGTTTTTAATAAGTCCCGAGTATTTTCGTTGAAATGCTTTGTTTATTAGTGGGACTTGATTGGTACCCATATTTCCTCCTCGGAATCTGGGTCATTATTTTTATACTTTTCACCCATTATTTCAAAATGAGGTCTGTGATCAATAACATAGTTTGAACCCGGTAACCAGGTTCCATATATGTATCGAAATATTGCAGTATCTGCATTTAAACCTTTGTAAGGAAAAACGGCATATAGTCCGCCTGGCAATATATACTTTTCCATTTTATCAGGAATAGTATCGAAATCTCCTACCTCAACTACCGCCCACTTTTCATGCTCTTTATTGAAATCACTGAAATCCATTGGCAGATCATATACCCGTATTGAGAATAACTCAGGGCCAATGTTGTTTTTAATTTCTTTTCGTCGCGGCATAAAGCTGTTCCATAACTCAAAAGTTTTATTGTTGGTCAAACTCATTTTAAGTCGTTTGCCGATTAGTTTTTTTTCGTGTAATGTTTTAATTTGTGGTTCCATGAAAAGTCATGCACTCATAATCGGTTGAAGTATACTTACCCGGTTTCCTTCTGTATCAAAAAATGAAACGTACTGTCCGACTCCCGGTATTTCTATAGGCTCTCCGAGTACTTTGCCTCCCGCAGAGATAACTTTTTTAATATGTTCTTTAATGTCATCAACCGCTATTACCACTGAAGGGTACTGGCCGGGCTGATTCGCCTCCTTCGGATAAAAGCCGCCGTTAATAGTACCAGGAACTGTCGGCCTGCCATTTTTATCGGCTTCGGTTGTAGAAACAACTACATAGTTTTCCATCTCTTTACCCATAGACTGGGTTTGCCAGCCAAATACATTTGTGTAAAAATCACTCATTCGTTTTGTGTCATCGGCGGGCATTTCAAAATGCACCACTGGGTTCATTTTTTTCATGTATTTATTTTTATATGTTTTTAAAAACAAAACCCATCCGCAAATAGCAGGATGGGTTTTGTTACCTAAACAACAATTTAATTATTCGTTATATCCGTATTCTCCGAGTTTTTGGTGGCTTTGCTATCCGTTTCAACTTCAGTGATATAATCTTTCAGCAGCTTCTTGGTATTCTTTGTTTTGAAGAAACTCATTGGCTGGTAATTGATGTCCTTGTCTTTTCCGCGCACCAGCATGTGCAGGAACCAATGGTCTTCTGTGTATGTACCGAAAGGTTTTGGAGTCATGGTCAACAGCTGGTAGCCAAAGTGTTCCGCAATTTGAGGGAAAAGACCAAAGTTGGTGTCATCGATGTTTGAAAGCTCTTCAATGATGATGAACTTAACACCCGGACGATCTTTTTCACGTTGAATAACTGACAAACGACCTATGCACAACAGGGCAAGTGCAGTGTAAGCTTGTCCGCCAGAACCTGAATATTTATTGCCTTTATCGTCAAACAGACCCACTTTAAGCTCAAAATAATATTTCGGGTTGAGGAGGTCTTCCAACTCGCAGTTGCGCGCCTGGCTGAATGCCTGTGCGATGCTGATGATCAACGCATCAGGCGAGCTGTCGTTTGTATTAATTCCTTGAATGTCGCTGAACAGGTCGGCGCCAAAACGTTGTACTTTTGCACGCTCACGCATTTTCGAAATCCAATCAATGCTTATGTCTTTACGGTCGTTGAAATCAATACGGAACGAGTATCCATGGCTGATCTTGTTCTCCTGGAAAAAGAAGTTCAATTCGGTCACCAAACGACGCAGGTTAGTGTATTGTTTCTCCACCTGCGAGAATACGTTGATGATGATCGCCACCTGCAGGTCGCCGAATTTCTTGATCTCTTCGTTGAGTTTAACAAGCTCGGGAGCCATACCTTCCAGGGCCAGCTTGCCGCAAAGTATACGTACAAGCGTATGAAAGTTAAAACGGTCATTCTCGAGTTCAGGATTTTTCTGATCTTTTGTTTCTTCAAAAGATTGAGCGATGCGGGTGAACTCCTGCTCGTAACTTCTGCGGGCTTCAAAATATTCGCTTTCAAATTTCTTCAGCGTTTTTTCATTGAAACTGTTGCTTTCAGCTAAAAGATCTTCGAATTTAAATTCGGTTTCGGTTTCAAGCGCTTTGCGTTTTTCTTCAAATATTTTCGCAAGCTTATCTATTTCAACACTTAATTGTTTTTTGCGCTCTTTCGCACTTTCAATAATCCCTTCGTTCGAAATAATGTTACGTTCAGCGTTTTCTTTGCTCTCAATCAACAGCTCAATCTGGCTCCAGGTTTCGCTTTTGCGCGTTTTCAGCTCTTCAATACTTCTGTCAGTAAGAGATGCTTCCAGGTCTTTATTAGACTTTTTCGCGCTTTTGTAATTGCTGTCTAAGTAAGAAATGTAAGTAATAAGGTCTTTGTTTACCACATCCAGATCAATGCGTAATTCTGTCTGGCGTTTGGTCAATGAAGTAGCCTCATCGTTAGCCGATTTGTATTGTTCGGATAATGTATCGAACTTTTCAAGGCTACTGATATTGTTTTCAATAAGCGGAATAATAGTTTCGTTCAAAGCCTCATCAAATTCAAAGCTTTCAATTTCCTTACGGTTATTGTAGGCTTCAAGGGCTTCGGCATTAAATCCGATCTCTGTCAACTCCCGGTTAAGCGTAGTGATAGTCTCGAATTCAGTTTGTGCTTCAAGTATCTGAGACTTCAGATCAGAGCCTTCCTTTTGAATAGACGATTTGAGCGATTTGGCATTGTCGAATTTTTGCTTGGTAACAAAAGGAACAAACTCGCGCAGTTCGCCCATAACCAGCCAAACACCTTCTTTGGTTTCTTCAAAACTGTTCATCAACTTCCCCGCATTGGTGGTGTAAACATAACCGGCTTCGTTCTTTTTGGGTTTGCTGAGCATGATATCTTTTAAATGCATCAACACAGTTTCTTGCCCAATTGTTAAAGCTTTCTTTTGGTCAATTGCCCAATGCAAAAAGGTGTCGGCACCGGTGTCGCTTTGGTAAATATCCAACAGGTTTTTAAGTGAGGCAATTGTTTGCGGAAGCTCAAGTAGTTTTTGCTGATAGGTTTCATAAGCTTCAGTATAATTTTTTACCCATTCTGATTTTTCAAACGCTTCAAAACTTGAAATACCTTTCAATGCTTCCAGTTTTTTCTTTTGTTCACGAATGCGAGCCTGATCGGCCAGCTTTTTCTGGATAGTTTTAACGTTTTTGTATTTTTTGAAAACAGGAGCGATGCTTTCCAGCTGGCTCACAAGCCCCCAAAGCTTATTGGCTTCCATACGCCTGATGTCAATCTTCTCATCGGTAAGGGTTGGCAGTTCATTTTCCAATTTGTCCTTTAGGACATTTGTGGTTGCGATAATTTCCTGGTGGAGGCGAAGGATTGATTCAGCTTGCATCCTAACTTCATTCTCACTTTTCTTATAGCTGGTTAAAGCCGTATTCAGGCGAACTTCATTGTCTTCAGTGATGTTTTGAGCGTCTAAATAAGTCAATGATGCTACAACCGCATCGGCTTTCAGGTAATCGACCTTACTGGTTGAATAGCGTTCAAAAAGAACCTTGAGAGAAGAAAGTTTTGTTTGTTTTACTTCCAGTTCGTCGATAAGACGGCGGTTCTTATTGTACTGGCGGATATAGCTTACCAGCTGATCTTTTTGTTCTTCGAAAATTTGTTTAATGATATCGTTATCTTCAAACAAGAAGTTCTGTAGGCTGCGCGAGTTATTAATATCAAGCGTTTTTGCGCGTGCGAATGATTGTAAGATTTTCGCATAAGTCTTAAGATTATTCTCTTTCGTCAGGTCAATTGGTACAAGCTGATTTTTGTACAACATTTCATAATACAACTGGATCTCGTCGTGGTTGACAAAATCTTTCAAGTGCACATCATACTTATGAAGCAGTTGATCTTTAATTTGTTTCAGATCAAGAACCTGTTTGGCTTCATTTATGAAATCGGTTGCCTTCAGGGGTTTGCTGAAAGAGATCAGTGTTTTGCTTTCAAAGTCATCGCCTTTTTGTACTATAAAAGGACGTACAGGCAATCGCGAGTTTTTAGGTATATAGGCGCCAATAGTAATGAAGTGCCCCTGATAACGCTCAATATTTATAAAAGTATAAGCGTGGGTAACATAATCTTTATTAAGTGGTATGCCTTCAATACGGCGATCGTTCTTGCCAACGCCTTCGGTACCCGGTTTCCACATGTCGCGCTTAGGAACAAAAATAAGCTGCATTAAGTCGGCAATGATGGATTTGCCTAAGCCGTTATCACCGGTAAAGTCGGTGCGGGTATGGTGAAGCAGGTAATCCGCATTGTTATGCTGGCGCACGCCAACTGTTGACAGCGAATAGATCCGGGGGTACTTGTTGTTCATTTCCATTGATATAGTATTTCTATAATTTACTTATACGGTTTATGATCTGTTAAAGAACCTGTTCGTGAATGTACTCACTCATCAATTCAACGTTTGCTATCTCATTCGCATACAATTTTCCGATACGTTCAATGGATGGCATAATCTCAAAATGGATATTTGTTGGGTCTATCCATTGTATCCAACCTAATTTGTCAAAAAGGTTAAGCGTGTGTTCTGCCCTGCGTTTTACTTCTTCTTTTTCATGAGGAGTGTAATTGCGTTTTACTTCACCATAAAGCAGTTTTTGCCACAATTCACGGCTTTCGCTTTCGTCAAAGAGCTGCTCCAGGTTTTCCCATTTCATCTCTTTCTTTTCGAACATGCGCTCCTTATATACATTCAGAAGAAGAATGCCGAAAATAACATGGCGGGGATCAAGTTCTTTGTAACGATCTTTCACAAACCGGCCATGGCCGTCTTCAGGAAAATCAAGATAAAAATATTCATCGCGATCATTACTTTCTTTACGCAGGTATACCCCGAATAATTGTTCATAATATTTTGCGACATCTTCATAGTTGTCATACAAATAGTCGAACAATTTTGAGTCCGCGCCATACTGTTGTATGTGGCGGCCTTGTTTCAACGTAAAGTCGGTTTCGGCAAAATACTTTGCCGCCGCCTCGCGTGTTAAGAATTCGAAGTTTGAATTTTCATTTTCCATAGTGCCAGGTCTTCTTTAGGGTAAAAAGGTTTTGTTTTATCAATTACAAATTCAATGTCTTTATTTTTTCCATAGCGTTGGATAAGCCCGAAACAAACGTCAATTGGCACCTCCAGGTTTTTTTCTTTACTGTAAATGTTTTTGAACCAATCGTCAAATATGATAGACTTACCGGCCATCAGGTCTTTATTAATACTTTCAAGCCACATGGAGATGCTTTCCTGGCGGGCGAGCAGGTTGTAGTTTTGTTGTTCTTTCACTTTCAGGTATTCTGCATCGACAAGGAAATCAGGTACATCAGCAGGTTCAACATTAACGAAGTCGAGTTTTGGTATTTGTGGCAAACGCGAACGATGATAAGGTATGCGTTTAGCCTGCATTGGTTCAGGTAATTTAAGGTCTCCGTTTTCGTCAGCTTTGGTGCCGCGTAACATAAACATAAGGAGTTTTTCCATTTTCAGTTTATACAACTGCTTGTACTGAAGTGTGTCGTAAAGTGCTTTAAGGCGGCTAACTGACAGTTGAATGCGGTCGTTAATGGAAAGCATGCGATTGTCAATGTTCTCAAAAAAGCGTTCAATTTCAGAACGAATACGGGTGTACTTTTCCCAGGCGTCCTTTTTGTCAAGGAAATTTGCTTCAGCTGTTTTAATGCTATCGAAAATATTTTGTTTGAAAGTAAGAGTCTGTGTTAAGCCTTCTGATTGGCGGCCAAGCTCTTCAAAAATATTAATGAAACTGGTGATAAGTCCTTTTGTGTTCTCAATGTTGTTTTTCATTAATTGACGAAGTGCAATGGTACGGTCGTCAACCATGCGTTGCAAATTTTCTGTGTGCGAAAGCACCACTCTTTTTGAAGGTTGGTAGTGATTCAGGTACCAATACTCGAATGTTTGTATGGACTTAAGGTCTTCATCAACAAGTTGCAGGGTGCGTTTAAATGTGTGTATCAGTTCGATATTCTCGAATTCTGGTTGAATTTCCTGCAACATTATACGAACCAGGTCGGTTGCGAAAACAGTAAGTTGGTAGCGGTATTCATTGCCCCGTTTAAGTGTTGTATAAAAATACTGGCTTAATTTTTTAGAAATATTCTCGGCTTGTATTTGTTTATCGCGCGATATCGCTTCACTTACTTCTGCAACAGCCTGTTCAAAATCATGTTGTGTAAAGGCTTCATCGATCTCGTTGTTTTGTATCTTCCTGTACAAAGCTACAAGTATGAGTATCGGCTCCTGACTTTGAGGTATTAAGGCCTCATAATGGGTCGAAACACTGCGTAAAAGGGTGTCTTGCATAAAGTTA
>JAEUTS010000289.1 GCA_016787005.1 Bacteroidia bacterium | reverse complement strand
GGATGGCCTGTGCGTCTGTCCCTCTACATTTGAAGAGGGTAGGGTGAGGCGGCAGTGCGCAATAAATTTTTGTCCCTCAAAAGGTTGTTTCACAAATTTATCAAAGTCAGCCATCTCATTCAATTTAGGCAAATAGGCTTTAACAGATTGTTTAATAGCTGAAACAAGTATTTTATTCAATCGTTCCGGTTTTACAACTGTCCGTTCAGAGTGCTCACACTCAATAGGTGTTATTTCATCAATACCTATCTCCGCAGCTTTTTCAAGGAACCATTCAGTACGATCAATGCTTTTGGTGGGGGCAAGAGCAATATGCAAATAAAACGTGTGTTTGCCATATTCCTTCTTTGTTTCAATAATTTTTACAATGCAGCGTTTTGCGTTGGCATCAGTTAGTTCTGCTTTGTAAAAGCCCCCAATGCCATCAATGAGATATATAACATCGCCGACAGATAAACGTAACACCCGAATAGCGTGTTTGGATTCTTCTTCGTTTAACGTGTAAACAGGAATGGTTATATCGGGGGTATAGAATAAATGCATAAACAAAAATACATAAAAGCCCGTGAAATGTTGCCGGAGATGAAAAACGTTTAGAAACTCCGCCTGAATATTATGGTGGAGCCGCCTACTCGATTATGGGCAGTTATAAAGCCTAATTGCCCTACTTTACTTTTATTAATAAAAATCTACTCGGCAAATCCATGTCGATTATTTTCCAAGTGCCACTAATTAGTGGATGATCATTAGGGACGGTAATTTTAATGTTAAAATGTTTCTTTGTTGTTTTGTATTTACCTGTCCATTGTCCTTTAGTATGGAATCGGATTATCCCATTTGTATACGTTTAGTTAAACGGTTAATTATTAAATCTCACCCGCGCGCAGCTTTCGCGCTAATTCCTTTTCTTTTTCGGTTTGAAATGCATTCATAAACACATTCGCGTTGTGCAACCATTCAAATATCTCGGCAACCGAGCGTTTACGATGCTCTCGAACCTGCTCATCGGTAACGTAATAGTGATATCCTGTTGGAGTTTTATCTGAATTCACGTCCCTTTTCATCTCTGTATTTTTTCAAATTAATAATGTCGTCCTGATCTTGTAAGCGATTAGAATATTTTTTTAACTCAATCAAATCATCAACAGATACAACATTCACCTCAACATCACTATGCTTTCTAACAATTTTATTTCCCCACATTTGTTTAAATGAAATCGGGGAATCAATTAAAACATCAATACTCATTAAATTAGAACTACCACTTTGATAAGAATAAGCTATTAAATTCTTTTCCTTTTTTAAACGCAAACGCTCTGATTCGTTTATTAAATTACTAAGTGGAATTGGTGCTAATGGTAAGTATCCAAATCTCATTATTGTTTTTTCAAATTTCTCAATATTTTCCTTTTCCAAATCAAGTAAAATATCTATATCTGCTGTCATTCTTGGAATACCATGTAACCCAATAGCAACACCACCGCAAACGAGATAGCGAATTTTATTTTTGCCTAACTCTCCAAAAAGATCAATGTATGCCAGCATAAGGTTAAAATTAAACAGGAGCCACTGGGGCTCCCGTTTAAGTAGTTTTATCACTTATTAATCTTCCTTTTTCTTCCTGCTCGCCTTAGGGGCGTTTGGAGCAGTTGGTTTTATGATCTTAATACGTATCTCCTGTTTTTCTTTGTCAAGATCCAGTTCGATGGTATCACCTTCGCTGAGATTTGATTTAATAATCTCTTCTGCAAGTGGATCTTCCACATACTTCTGAATGGCACGCTTCAACGGGCGGGCGCCTAAATTGGCATCAAAACCTTTGTCCGCGATAAAATCTTTCGCCTCGTCAGTCATTTTAACAGAGAAGCCCAGCGTATTTATACGTTTGTATAATTTTTCCAATTCAATATCGATAATCTTGTGAATATCTTCACGACCAAGTGAGTTAAATACCACCACATCATCAATACGGTTAAGGAATTCCGGAGCGAAAGCTTTTTTCAAAGCACCTTCAATAACGTTCTTTGCATTATCATCAGCCTGTTCTTTCTTGGCTCCGGTAGAGAACCCGACACCTTGTCCGAAATCCTTTAACTGGCGTGAGCCAATATTAGAAGTCATGATGACAATGGTGTTTTTAAAATCAACCTTGCGGCCAAGACTATCTGTTAATTGTCCATCGTCCAACACCTGAAGCAGCAAGTTAAATACATCCGGATGTGCTTTTTCAATTTCATCCAGCAACACAACAGCATATGGACGCCTGCGTACTTTCTCTGTAAGCTGTCCGCCTTCTTCATAACCTACATATCCCGGAGGGGCGCCAACCAGGCGTGAAACGGCGAATTTCTCCATGTACTCGCTCATATCAATACGAATCATTGATTCTTCACTGTCAAATAAATATTTGGAGATGATCTTTGCTAATTGTGTTTTACCAACACCGGTCGGACCAAGGAAAATAAATGAACCTATCGGTTTATTGGGGTCCTTTAACCCGGCACGGTTACGCTGTATAGCCTTTACGATTTTCGCTATAGCATGATCCTGACCTATTACACGTCCTTTCAATTCCTCACCCATTTTGGCGAGCTTGGCACTTTCGTTTTGTCCGACGCGCTGTACAGGAATGCCGGTCATCATAGAAACCACTTCCGCTACATTTTCTTCACTAACCACTTCGCGGTGATTTTTTGTTTCTTCTTCCCATGCCTTTTTAGCCGCATCCAGTTGTTCCAGAAGTTGGCGCTCAGTATCGCGAAGTTTGGCAGCCTCTTCATATTTCTGGCTTCGCACTACTTTGTTTTTTTCATCCTTTATATCCTCTATCTTCTTTTCGATCTCAAGAACATTCTTCGGAACATTAATGTTTTTAATATGTACACGTGAGCCCGATTCGTCAAGCGCGTCAATTGCCTTGTCCGGCAAATGACGATCGGTGATAAATCGTGCGGTTAAACTCACACAAGCTTTAATAGCATCATCCGTATAGGTTACATTATGATGATCTTCATATTTTGATTTAATGTTATTCAATATCTGAACTGTTTCTTCAGGAGTTGTGGGTTCAACGATCACCTTTTGAAAACGTCTTTCCAAAGCTCCGTCTTTTTCAATATACTGACGGTATTCATCAAGCGTTGTGGCGCCGATACATTGTATCTCACCGCGTGCAAGAGCAGGTTTGAACATATTGGACGCATCCAGTGATCCGGAAGCGCCGCCTGCACCAATAATAGTGTGTATCTCGTCAATGAAAAGGATTACGTCAGGGGATTTTTCCAATTCATTCATAACCGCTTTCATTCGTTCTTCAAATTGTCCACGGTATTTTGTACCGGCAACAAGGGATGCGAGATCCAATGTAACAACCCGTTTATTGAACAAAACACGCGATACTTTACGTTGAATAATTCGTAAGGCAAGTCCTTCAGCAATAGCTGATTTACCAACACCGGGCTCTCCGATTAAAATAGGGTTGTTCTTTTTTCTGCGGCTTAATATCTGTGACACACGTTCAATCTCTTTTTCACGTCCAACAATGGGGTCCAGCTTGCCTTCTTCGGCTGACTTGGTAAGGTCGCGGCCGAAATTATCAAGCACGGGAGTTTTTGATTTTGATTCAGTAACTTTTTTGGTGCTGCTGCCAAATGCTCCCGGATCGTCATCACCTTCGTCATCGGCAGGTGTACCCGGATTTTCAGCCTTAGGGTCAATGGTAATATCTTCCAGTTCCTGTTTAACCGTATCGTAATCCACTTCAAATTTATTCAGGGCTTTTGTTGCAATATTATTATTATCCTTCAGGATGGAAAGCAACAAGTGCTCAGTTCCGATAAGATCGCTTCTGTGAAGCTTTGCCTCAAGATAAGTTACCTTAAGCGCCTTTTCGGCCTGCTTTACCAAAGGAATATTCGCTAAATTATTAACCTGCTTGCTGCCGGGCACTAATAGCTCCTCAATGACCCTGCGCAATTCAGTCACATTAACATTCAGTTTTTTAAGGATCTTTATAGCCAACCCTTCACCTTCCCGTATAATACCCAACATAAGATGTTCAGGACCGATATAATCGTGCCCAAGGCGTAAAGCCTCTTCACGACTGAAGGTAATCACGTCACGAACCCTGGGTGAAAATTTTGCTTCCATAACACGTATTTTTTTAGTTTAACGTAATCCCTGTTTAACTTGTTTCAAATTGTCTTAATTGCTTAAAAATAGAGCATTTTATTGATGTTTCAAAGCTAAGCACAGGTTTCAATCAGACAGGGAACTGAACCCACTATTTATTAACATAACCTTGTTGGATTTGTTGATAAATCCGCCCTCAAACTACAGCCATTTTCAATGCAATTAAGTAACTTCGAACGCCTTTGTAATTGAAGGTTTTACACAAATATTGTGCTAAACAAAAACAACTGACAATATAGCATTATGAGCGGAGAAAGAATCATCCTGATCAATATAGAAGAGGAAATGAAAACAGCCTACATCGATTATTCGATGTCGGTTATTGTGTCGCGCGCCCTGCCCGATGTACGTGATGGTCTGAAACCTGTTCATCGCAGGGTTTTATTCGGAATGCTCGATCTGGGTGTAATGTCAAACCGGCCCTATAAAAAATCGGCCCGTATTGTGGGTGAAGTGCTTGGAAAGTACCATCCGCATGGAGATACCTCCGTTTATGACACAATGGTGCGTATGGCGCAGGATTGGAGCCTTCGGTATACCTTGATCGACGGTCAGGGTAACTTCGGTTCCGTTGACGGTGATCCACCTGCAGCAATGCGTTATACAGAAGCCCGTCTTCGCAAAATTGCTGAAGAAATGCTGGTTGATATAGAAAAGGATACTGTTGATTTCAGACCCAATTTTGATGACTCATTGACAGAGCCCACTGTGCTTCCAACAAAGATCCCTAATTTATTAGTGAATGGCGCTTCAGGGATTGCAGTTGGTATGGCCACTAATATGCCTCCGCATAACCTTACAGAGGTTATAGACGCAACAATAGCCTATATTGATAACAGATCAATTGATGTTGCAGGATTGATGCAATACGTTAAGGCGCCTGATTTTCCGACCGGTGGAATTATTTACGGTTACGCGGGTGTTAAAGAAGCATTTGAAACAGGCCGTGGCCGCATCGTAATGCGTTCCAAATCGAATATTGAAACATTACCTAATGGACGGGAACGTATTATTATTTCCGAAATCCCTTACCAGATCAATAAGGCGGAGATGATAAAGAAAACAGCCGACCTCGTGAATGATAAAAAACTCGAAGGCATTTCTGATATTCGTGATGAGAGTGACCGGGACGGTATGCGTATTGTGTATGAATTGAAGAAAGATGCAATTGGGAATGTAGTGTTGAACAATTTGTTCAAGCATACTGAATTACAATCTTCTTTCAGTGTCAATAATATTGCGCTTGTAGGCGGCCGCCCGGTAATGCTTAACCTGAAGGACCTGATCACTCATTTTGTGGATCACCGTCACGATGTGGTTATACGCAGGGCTAAATTCGACCTGTCGCAGGCCGAAAAACGTGCACATATATTGCAAGGCTATCTGATCGCGCTTGACCACCTGGACGAGGTAATTAAACTTATCCGGGAGTCAGCTACTCCGCAGGATGCACAGGATGGTCTGATAAAGAGTTTTGGCTTTACTGAAGTTCAGGCCAAGGCAGTTCTTGAATTAAGGTTGCGTGTACTTACAGGCCTCGAGAGAGATAAGATCAAAGAAGAGTACAACAACTTAATGGAGCTGATTAAATACCTGAAAGATGTTTTAAGTGACGAGATACTTCGTATGGAGATCATTAAAGATGAACTGCGCGATATAAAAGAAAAATACGGTGACAAACGCAGAACAGAAATTGTTTTTGCGGGCGACGAGATCCGTATGGAAGATATTATAAAGGACGAGGATGTGGTTATCACCATTTCTCACATGGGCTACATTAAACGTACCGCGCTTGCCGAATATCGCAGGCAGGGCAGGGGAGGAACCGGTTCAAAAGGCACATCT
>JAEUTS010000186.1 GCA_016787005.1 Bacteroidia bacterium | reverse complement strand
TGATCTCAGCATCAGTTGCATATTCACAATCTTCCGAAGAATTGGTTCATGCAGGCCTTGCTCTTGATAGTTCAGGTAACTATGATAAGGCGATAAAAAAATATGATAAAGCGATTCAAATTAAACCTCTCTCAGCAGAAGCCTACCGGGCCCGTGCAATGAGTCGATTAAAAATGAAGGACCTCAGGGAGGCAATGAAGGATGTTACATACGCAATTGAGTTAAAACCTGATTATGCAGAAGCCTTTTTTAGCCGGGCGAAAGTAAAAGCAGAGTTGGATGATTATAGAGGCGAAATACAGGATCTTAATAAAGCTATAGAGCTAAAGCCCGCTTATTGGGATGCCTATAATCTGCGGGGACTTGTACGTGGTAAATTGGGCGATCACAAAGGGGAGATAGACGATTATACAAAGTCCATAGCCATCAAGCCCAATGACGGAGAGGTTTATCATAACAGGGGGCACGCTAAATTTATAGTCGGGGATAAAGAAGGAGCCTGTATGGATTTCAGCAAAGCAGGTGAATTCGGTTATTTTAAATCATACGATGATATAAAGGAGTTGTGTAAGTAAGCAAATAAGTTTGTTTAATATTTACCTGAATTTCATTTCAAGAAAATCCCTTAGTTTTTCGGGCGTAAGATTTTCTTTCAAATCACCATCCTCTGACACAGCAATTTCTCCGGTTTGTTCACTTACAACTATGGCAATGGCATCGGAGTTTTCAGTAATGCCTACTGCCGCACGGTGGCGCATGCCCAAATCAGCAGGAAACTCGCTGCTTTCCGTAACAGGGAGAACACATCGCGCGGCTTTAATAATATTGTCGCTAATAACAATTGCGCCATCATGCAAAGGGCTGTTTTTATAAAAAATACTTTCAATAAGTTTAACTGATACACGGGCGTCAACCGGCTCGCCTGTGTTTGCGTAAAATTTCAGTTCTGCATTTTTAGTGATAACAATAATGGCACCGGTCTTATTTTCGGACATATTACGGCAGGCTTTAACTATTGACGGGATGTCAAGTTCAAATGAACGCTGTGCCTGCCACCTGAAATCAAAGATACCTTTGGCCACACCTTTAAAACTTGTGGTTCCTATAAACAAAAGGAACCGTCTGATCTCCGGCTGGAACACTACGATCAGCGCGATGAAACCTACATCAATGAATTTTTCGAGAATGCTGCCAAACAGGCGCATCTCCATATATTTAACAATAAGCCATAACAGGTAAACAAATAAAATACCTATAAAAATATTTACCGCCACCGTGCCTTTAACCAGGTAGTACATGCGATATAATAGCAATGCCACCAGTAAAATATCAATGATATCTATCAGGCTAAGGTTAATGAATGTGAGGCCGAATACGCTGTGCATATACAATATTAATAAATAGAAATAACTATTAGTGAAACCTGAAGGTTAAAAATTTTCAAATCAGATATTCCTGTATAAGTTTAATTGTTTCAATGGCTTCTTTCACATCATGCACGCGTAGGATGGAGGCTCCGTTTAAAAGTGCCAGGGTGTTCAGTGCAGTAGTACCGTTGAGGGCATATGCCGGCAATGTGCCGAGCACCTTGTTGACCATAGATTTGCGTGAAAGTCCTGCGAGTACAGGATAACCAAATGATCCGAACTCCTTGAGGTTTTTAAGAAGTGCAAAATTATGACTCACCGTTTTTCCGAATCCAAAACCCGGATCAATAATTATTTGCTGAACTCCCGCATTGTTGAGTTGTTGGATTTTTTTCTGAAAAAATGATTTCACTTCAACAACAACATCAGTATACTGCGGATCTTTTTGCATGTTTTTTGGAGTGCCTTGCATATGCATTAAAATATAGGGCGCTTTTACGTCAGCAACCGTTGCAAACATATTGTTGTCTAATGTACCGCCGGATACATCGTTGATAATATCCGCTCCTGCATCAAAAGCTTTCCTGGCAACACTTGAACGAAAAGTATCTGCGGAAATGATCACTTTATTATATCTTTTCCTTATGTTTTTTATAACCGGTAGCAATCTTTCGAGTTCTTCATTCTCACTAACCTCCTCTGCACCTGGTCGGGTTGAATTTGCCCCTATATCAACGATAGTAGCTCCTTCTGAAAGCATCTTTTCAACATGTTCAATAATACTTTTCTCATTGGTATATCGACCGCCGTCAAAAAAGGAGTCGGGGGTGATATTTAGAATACCCATAACCACGGGACGCAGAAAGTTGAGACTTTTGCCCGAAAAATTATAAGTATAATTTGTATCTTGTGAGGTCATTTATGTTTATTATGAGTAAAACAATTGCACAATACGAGTCAATTATAAAGATTTGTAAGGACATTTTTACCAAAAAAGCCAAAGATTATGGTACAGCGTGGCGTGTTTTACGGACCAGTTCCATAACCGACCAGATCTTTATTAAGGCTCAGCGCATACGTACCATTGAGGAAAAAGGCAGTCAAAAGGTGGATGAAGGAGTTCGCTCGGAGTATATTGGCATTGTAAATTATTCGGTTATTGGTCTTATGCAATTGGACCTTAAAAATGATTCCCGGACAGAGATACCTATTGAAGAAGTTAGCACACTTTTTGATAAATACGCCAACCAGGCAAAAGAATTAATGCAGGATAAGAACCATGATTATGGAGAAGCCTGGCGCGACATGCGCTTAAGTTCATTAACCGACCTGTTACTCATGAAAATACTGCGCATCAAGCAAATTGAGGATAATAAGGGTAAAACAATTATTTCTGAAGGAATTGATGCGAATTATCTGGATATGATCAACTATGCAGTTTTCGCTTTGATACGTATTGAAGAAGGTATGAACTAACTTAAGTTTGTGGAATTAAAATTAGTAATGAGATGAAAATTTTAGCAAACATTTCCCGTGTTTTTGTAGGAGCACTTTTCATTTTTTCGGGCTTCATTAAAGCCAATGACCCATTGGGTTTTGGTTATAAATTGCAGGAGTATTTTGAGGTATTCAATATGCACTGGATGGTGCCATTGGCATTATTCCTGGCCATTTTTATCTGCATTTTTGAAGTTGCTGTAGGTTTCGCATTATTGATCGGGGCGAGGCTAAAGCTGGTTCTCTGGCTCCTCTCGCTGATGATGGTATTCTTTACATTTTTAACATTTTATTCAGCCTATTATAATAAAGTAACTTCCTGCGGCTGCTTTGGCGATGCAATTCCGTTAACACCGTGGCAATCTTTCTACAAAGATATAGTGTTGAGTGTACTTACATTAATATTAATAATTGGACGTTCACACATCAATCCTTTATTTGGTCCACGTTTTGAAAATATTGTTGTTGGTATTTGTACTCTTGCTGCAACCGCCTTTCCATTATATACAAGTACTCATTTGCCTGTCATTGATTTTCGTCCGTATAAGATCGGTACGAATCTTTATAAAGCCTTGCATCCTAAAGAAAAATTCTTTTACATGTTGAAGAATAAAAAAACCGGAGAGCAAAAAGAATTTGAAAGCTGGCCACCTGATTGGGACAAAGAATATGATTATGTTTCGAACAGGACAGAGCCGCTTGACAAAACGATCAAACCTATTACTGGTTTTTCAATTCAGAATGATGCAGGAGAAGAACACGCAGATGAGTTTTTAACATTGCGGGGGTGTTCATTTATTTTGGTAGAATATGATCTTGACAGGTCGAACAGATCCATCCAGGGTGCGATCAATGATTTTTCGGAATTGTGTAAAAAAGACAGCGTATCATTTATAGCGCTTACTGCTTCAACTTCCGAAAAGATCGCAAGTTTTAAAAAGGAAGTCAATGCCTCATATGAGTTTTACAGAAATCCGGATGAAGTTCCTTTAAAAACAATGGTTCGTTCGAATCCGGGTCTTGTAATGATAAAGGATAGTGTTGTAACAGCAATGTGGCCGCATAGTGCGTTCCCGTCTTATAATGATGTTAAAATAAAATATTTTAGCAAGTAGTGGGTAGATTTATCATTAAGCGGATATTTTATGGTTTACTGGTGTTGTTGGGGACAGCGACAGTAGTTTTCCTGTTGTTTAATGTTTTACCCGGTGATCCCGCCCGAATGATGCTGGGGCAGCATGCTGACGCCAAGTCAATCGAAATTATCAATAAGGATCTGAACCGCGACAAGCCATTGTTCATTCAGTATCTATTATACATGAATGATCTGTCGCCCTTATCAATTCACAATGAAAAGAATAGGGAAGCGATGATTTTTCTGCATGATGACAAATATGCTTATACTAAACTTTTTAATGTTGGCCGTGAGAATGTGTTGGTATTGAAATATCCATATTTCAGGCGATCTTACCAGAATAAAACAAAAGTAGCTGATATAATAAAAGAAACTTTACCTGAAACAGTTGTATTGGCATTGGCATCAATACTTGTAGCGTCGGTTATCGGAATTATTGTAGGTGTTTTTTCGGCAATATATAAAGACACCTGGTTCGACAAGTCGTCTTTGGTATTTGCGATTTTATGGATGTCCGGTCCTTCGTTTTACATTGGTTTGATCCTTGCGTATTTATTCGGACATGTATTGAGTCAATATACTCACCTTAATTTTGTTGGGAGTTTATTTGTTGTTGACGATTATGGCAACGGGGAATACCTGGAATTAAAAAACCTGCTGTTACCGGCCATCACTCTTGGTTTGAGACCCCTTGCTATCATTATACAGCTTACACGAAGCTCAATGCTTGATGTTTTATCTCATGATTATATACGTACAGCCTCGGCAAAAGGCCTGGCTTTTTATTCGGTCATGTTTAAGCATGCTTTGAAAAATGCTCTTAGTCCTGTTATGACAGCAATTTCGGGTTCGTTTGCCGCAATGATGGCCGGTTCTGTTTTTGTTGAGGAAGTATTTAATTGGAAAGGAATCGGTAAAGAAACTGTATATGCTTTGCAAAAACACGATCTACCTGTGGTGATGGGAACCGTACTGGTGATTGCCGCTATTTTCGTTATAATTAATACCATCGTTGATGTACT
>JAEUTS010000114.1 GCA_016787005.1 Bacteroidia bacterium | reverse complement strand
GGTGCAGATACGTGTGGCGGGCGATACCGTTATTTTTTATATGCACACCAATATTTTTGAGTTTGATAAAAGCCACCGCATCTGGAAAACATCGTACGTAAAAGAAGATAACAACCGCTCCTTCTGCGGCATGATACAGGTTTTCAACTTCCTGGCTGATTCATTTAAATACAATCGCGTGAATGACCTGGGTTACCTCATTGGGCGCATTTTTATCAATAAAGAATCGCATTATTTTGTGGAGGGTAAACGCCAGCTTGGTTTTTTATATAACGATTTTGTAAATACCACCATTGATAAGGCCGCTCTCAAAGCCATTGTTGAATCGGCTATTTTGTACTGCCTCAACTTCGACCTGTTCACCCCTCCATTCGACAGTGTGAAAGAAGTAACCGTTTCTGATATACAGGCTGTTGAAAACAGCATGCAGATAAGCACCGGCAAGCGATTGGGCTTCAGGTTTCAGTCGGATACGGATCAGATTGAGTAGGAATTGATCCCGGGACTTTCTATCCACATTTATTTCAATTTATTATTGATGTTTTTTATAAGAACGCATGAAGAATGAAAACCAAATAGCGATTTATAAAACCGGCAGTGGTAAGGCCCGTCTTGAGGTACATCTTCAGGAAGAAACCGTTTGGCTTACTCAGAAACAAATGGCCAAATTGTTCGGGAAAAATATTATGACAATAAATGAACATATTCAAAATGTTTATAAAGAGCGGGAGTTAGAACGAAAATCAACTATAAGGAATTTCCTTATAGTTCAAAAGGAAGGTAAACGCCTTGTTAAACGTGATATTGAGCACTTCAACCTGGATGTAATCATTTCGGTGGGCTATCGTGTCAAATCCAGGCAGGGTACTCAATTCCGTATTTGGTCAACCAATATATTGAAACAGCTCATCATAAAGGGTTACAGTACAAATGAACAAAGACTGAAAGAACTCAAGCAAACTGTAAAATTGATCAATAAAGTTACGCAAGGTAAGCATCTTACAAGCGTTGAAGCGACAGGCCTTTTGAAAATAATTACTGACTACACCTACGCCCTTGATATTCTTGACAAGTACGATCATGAACAACTTGAAATAACTCACACTTCCCGAAAGGAAATTTTTAAAATAAATTATGAAGAAGCAATTGCCGCCATCGCAAAGCTTAAGGAAAAATTCAAGAGTTCAGATTTATTTGGCAAGGAAAAGGACAATTCATTTAAGAGTTCTTTAAATACCATTTACCAAACCTTTGAAGCAAAGGAATTATATCCCAGTTTAGAGGAAAAGGGGGCTAACCTGCTCTATTTTATTATTAAAAATCATTCTTTTACTGATGGAAATAAACGTATCGCTGCCTTTATTTTCATTTGGTTCCTGGAAAGAAACAAGCTGCTTTATGATGAAAATGGCAGAAAGCGTATTGCTGACAATGCTTTGGTTGCACTTTGCCTGATGATCGCTGAAAGCAAAGCCGATGAAAAAGAAATGATCGTTAAGGTGGT
>JAEUTS010000083.1 GCA_016787005.1 Bacteroidia bacterium | reverse complement strand
AGTGTTGGTTGTAAATACGCTTGGATTTTGTGAGAGACCACCATTGTAATTAATGTCAGCAGAAAATTCTTTTCCTTTTTTGGGGAATGTTTTTTTGTAATGAAGTTTTGTTGTATAGTTCCCAAAATCAATCACAGTGTTAGTTATCCGTGAACCCCTGTTTAATAATGCATCGGTGGCGTTTGATGTCCGGAAAGATTGATCTTCTCTTGTATAAAAATATCCCTTGGTGATATTTTGTGAGATCGTTAGGGTATTTCTATTGTTGATGTAATAGTCAAGTGAAGCTGTTCCCGTATTGAACGTATTTCGGAAAACTTTATTATTATCAGAATCATAATGTCCCGAAGTGGAACCATTGTTTAGGATTGTGCGGTAGTTGTAAGCGTGTATAGGGTTCTTAAACGTATTGTAACTATATGTCGCCGAAAACCCTATTGGCTTTTGTTTAACATTTAAAGCTAGCATACCATTGTAATGATCGTTGGTGCCGGCACCTCCGGTAACTACACCATTATACCCTGGCTTTAAATTACTTTTCATAACAATATTAATAATGCCTCCTGTGGCGCTGGCTTCGAATTTTGCCGACGGATTGGTGATCACTTCAACTTTATCGATCTGGTCGGCGGGGATCATGTCGAGGGTAAGGTTGGTGGGCCGGCCGTCGACATAAATGGTGGCGTTATTTTGCCTGAGCTGTGCATTGCCGCTTTCATCCATGGTTACCGAAGGAATGTTTTTCATCACATCAGTAGCCGTGCCGCCCCTGCTGGTAATATTTTTATCAACATTAAACACTTTGCGATCAATATTCATTTCGAAGGCGCTCTTTTCTTCAACTACTTCAACGGTTTTAAGAAGAGTTTCCTCTACCTGCAATTGTATATCTCCCAGGTCCTGCTCTTCATTTTGTGGAATGATCATGATCACTTGTTGGTATGCTTTAAAGCCAAGAAAAGTTATTTTGAGGTTGAAGCGGCCATATGGTAAATTTTCAAAGCTGAATTCGCCATTGTTTTTGGTAAAGTTTCCGGCTATTACGCTGTCTTTTTTGAAAATGGCAACAGATGCAAATGGAACCGATTCTTTTGTTTTTGAATCGACAACCTTGCCATAAATATGACCTATTGATGGTAAATTGGGGTTGCCTCCCCAGTTTTTTTGTCCACCTTCAGTTGGGCGCTGCTGAGCCATGCAAAGGCAACAAACCAGGCTAACTAAGGGAATTGAAATATATTTTTTCATTAATAATCCTGTTTTAACAGGCGGGTATCAAAGATAGAAAGCCAATTGTTGCAAACAAACACATATTTATATGGCATTAACATAAATTAACGGGGAAAAAGATGTTTCAAAACATCCGTTAATGAATTCGTAAGTGAATTTCAAATAACAATCGACATGAATTTTTTCAGCGTGTATTCTTTCAATGGCTGTAAAGCGCAGAAATCCAAAACATTATAGTTTATTTGGTGTTTGAGCAAATGAGAAGAGTAAATTTCCGGAGTATTGAAATTGGGTTTCAATGAAAAGAGTACAGAATGATTTAAATTTTATATGGTAAATTTACACCGAAATCAATTGTCCATTATGAGTGATCGCATAGTTTTTCGTATAGTATTTGGAGTATCTGTATTTGTATTTATTACTGTTGTTGTTTTAAACAAAAAACTCATCCCACCTCCCTCAGCTATTCCCGCATTTATATATCAACTTCCCAAATTGCACGCATTATTGAATGGCATGTGCAGTATATTACTTATTTGTTCGTTTATGGCGATCAGGCGAAAAAATGTTGCTTTGCATAGGAAGTTAAATATTACCGCCTTCTTTTTATCCTCCTTATTTCTGATCTCTTATATCACTTACCATTATATGGCCGGCGACACCTCCTTTCCGAAAGATAATCCGCTGCGCCCTTTGTATTTTTTTATATTGATCACTCATATTATTTTGGCCGCGGTGGTGCTGCCGCTTATACTTTTGTCCTTTTACCGGGGATTAATGGGTCAAATTGACAAACATCGAAGGCTGGTGCGTTGGAGTTTCCCGATCTGGTTGTATGTAACTGTTACTGGAGTGGTTGTGTATTTGATGATATCGCCGTATTATACACATTAAATTTGATGATAAGGATCACATTGCATTTTGCCGTATCAATTTGTAATTTTGGGTCAACAAATAGTTCGGGATGAACAGAAATTTCAAAATATTGTTTTCGTTTATACTACTGTTAATATTGATGGTAATGGCGAATGATGTTCTTGCTCAATGTGCAATGTGCAAAGCCAATGCTACGAGCAGCCTTCAGAACGGATCTTCCATTGCCAAAGGATTGAACACCGGAATATTATACCTCATGGCGATTCCCTATTTATTGCTGGCTTTTATTTTCCGGGAACAGATCAAATCACTTTATTTTCGTTTAAAGGCCAGGTACACTTCCAGATAATAGCCTTTCCGGGTTGGCATCATTTATTTAAGAAGAATAATGAATATTGAACAAGGAATATCGAATTTCGAAGAGTTTCTTTTTACTTCAATATTCTTCATTCCTTGTTCGATATTCGACATTTTTT